>CAYGMR010000769.1:0-1907 GCA_964350725.1 uncultured Ardenticatenaceae bacterium
CTGGGCCATTTTTAGGCCATATGATAGCCCTCCGGCTAACACGGCCGTTCCGCCCAACGCACCGCTCCATTTAAGGAAACTACGTCGGTTAAGGACCGTGTCATCGAGGGCCTTATTGAGGAAATTGTTTTCACTCATGTGATGCTCCTCCAAAATACTGTTAAAAATTTGACTAAATAATTATTTTGTAACTATACAGCCCGCTATCCGGCTCGGTCAGGAGACACGGCCGGAGCACCTGAATAGTTACATTATTTTTAAAATAGGATCTTCCCTGAAAAATGTTGTGTCTCGTGCAATAGCTGCCTCCTAAAAATTGTTATCATGATCCTATGGACTAGACTTTGCTTTCCAGTCACAGTTTTAGGATATAGGAAATGGTTCTTTGACACATCCTACTATGGAGCAATCTACTATCACCCAGTTGGGTGATATTTTTTGGAAATGAGCTATTCGGGAGTGATTATCCCTTTTTGTACAGCATAGGCGGCGGCTTGAGTGCGGTTTTCTAGTTGTAATTTGGCCAGGATATGGCTGATATGGGTTTTGACAGTATTGACGGTGATGATGAGTTCTTGGGCGATTTGTGGATTACTGGCTCCCTTCGCTAATAAGTGCAGCACTTCAATTTCGCGTTCTGTGAGATCGTTTTCAACGCCAGGCTCACGGCCATTATTTTTGGCCATAATTTTTAGTAGACGGCTGGCCATGGCACGGGTCATGGCGACTTCATTATTGGTCACCCCGACCAGTAGTTCAAACAGTTCGGTGGCATCCAGATCTTTAAGCAGGTAACCAGCTGCGCCCAGGCGAACTGCTTCGTAAAGATGTTCATCTAATTCAGAGGCGGTCAATATCACGACGGCGATTTCAGGCAGCGCCTCTCGAATTTCACGGGTTGCTTCCAAACCATCACCGGCGGGCATTTGAATATCCATCAGGATGACATCTGGTCGTAATTGATGTGCCAGGTGAACAGCTTCTTGTCCAGTAGAAGCCTCGCCGATGACTTCCACCAGGTCATCGTGGGCACGCATGAGGCCGATTAACCCTTGACGAAACAGCTTGTGATCGTCGGCGACAACTATTTTTATGGTCATGTTTTTCCTTCTAGTACACGATGGCATAAATAACAGGCTGGTTGGTAGTGACGGCTTCAGCCGTGCGTTTAACCGCTAAAGCGGCTACTACAAACTGTTGCGTTATTTCCGCCTTGTTGTATGAGCGGATTGCTGAAAAAGTCCTAAATGGTACGCAGATGAACGCAGCTTAGGCAGATTCCCGCGGATAAATACAGATTTTTGTGCTTTATCCGCGAGAATCTGTTAAATCTGCATACTATTAATAAGTTCTCCGATACGTTGCTAAGTGCATTCAGTAATGTTCTGCGGGATGAAGTTGCGACACGGTCAGGAGACACGGCCGCGAGCGTTCCATCATTGTTTGTTTGTCTGTACTTAGATGCCTATCCGTACGTGTGTTGCATAAAATAGGAACCGCCCCATGATTTCAGAGATCAAAATCAGCAGACATGTGAGATAGATTGGGGTCATGATCTCTTGTGGCATCTTTTTGTTGCGGTATATTAAAAAAGCGGTGAGGACGAACCAGCCCACACCAGCAAAAAGAGCAACGAAGCGCAAACCGAATAAGGGTTGATAAATGCCCAGCAGCAGCATCAAACTTGTCTGAGCGGAGATGTCTCCCTGATTCCACATGGCAATAAGGGCTAAGTTGAGTACCAGGATGACCACGGCCGTTACCAAAGCGACACTTGCTAACCAGATAAATGATTTGCGGATTAACTGCTTGCGTACGGCCGTTTCGGTTTCATCGCCGCCTGCCGACATCTTTAAGTCCATGATTAATAAGACAGCAACGGCCGTAACACCCATAATCAGGGCTGC
>CAYGMR010000770.1:0-1906 GCA_964350725.1 uncultured Ardenticatenaceae bacterium
GGCGTTTTTAACTTCGCGATTGAAGCTGGTAGTTGATTTTAAACATGACAACAGCGAATTAATTGGTTCTATCCTTGATTGGCTGTTGTCATTTCAATTTGTGCGCATTTTTTTGATGCTACGGCCGTCGAGGGTCACATAGGCTGGATAGAGATCCACTGTCAGGCAGCTATGCACAGGCAAAACGACCAAAAGATCGCCCACATTGACTGCATTAAACAAATCGTTTTCTGCTTGAATAATGCCATGCTCCTGCGAAAGGGAAGTGAGTAAGCTGTTGGGGAATGGGTCAGACCACCCCTTGTCATTGAGAAGCGCGACACGGCCGTAACACATTTCCCCATCCACCACCATCACATCCTTACTCAAATGCACAGCCCCGCCGTACAGGATAATGCGTTGGCGGGCTGCATCTTTGGCGACGACTGGACAAGCGACGCCTACGGCAATGTCATCAAATGAGCAGGCACCAAGCTGCTGCTGCACCAGATCGTAAAAGACAAAATTGCCAGGACGAATTTCATCCACGCCCTCAAAATTATCAACGACACTGCATCCCGGTGTATCACCAATAGAAACGGCCGTTTCGGTAGTACGCAGCGCATCTGTTTGAGTCCCCCGTTCAGCCAAAAAAGTTCGCACGGCATTTAAGCGTGTGACAGTTTGGTCATAAATCGCCTGAATTGCCGGCACACCTGGTGTTGCATAGGTATTGCCTGCATGGGTCAATAATCCCTTCCATGTTAAGTTGGCTGCGTTTGAAATTGCTTGAGCAGTGGCGTAGATGTTTTCTTGTTCTGTCCAGAGGATACCGGTACGGCCGTAGCCTGCATCAACCTTGATCCAGACATTGACGTGATTTTTTAGGTTTTGGGAGAGAGAAACGGCCGTTAACTGATTCGCTACCACCAACCCCAAATTAATGCTTGCGGCTAATTGGTCAATGGCCGCATACTGGCGCGGGTTCACCAGAAACGCCAAAGTGATGTCATCCCAACCGTTTTGCGCGAAATATTGGGCCATCTTCAATGATGAAACCGTGATTTTTTTAACACCGCGTTGGCGAAACCAGCCACCAATTTCGGCCGATTGATGTGTCTTAAAATGAGGTCGCAATTGCACACCATTTTCATTGGCCTTAGCAACCATGCGTTCGATATTGGCGATTGTTTTGTTTTTATCAATTAGTAAAGTTGGTGCATCCATTTGCTGCATAATTTTCTCCTGCAAAATTAAATCACCCAGGTTGTTACCTGAAGATAGTCTTTACAACATATTACTTTAGACGTGTCATGCTGAGAGGAACGAAGCCTCCCAATGCTTTAAATAATCGAGTTTGTTGGGATTCGCCACGACGCTCTGCTATGTTCAGACCTGTGCTGAGCTAGCCGCAGTAATAATACCTAAAAATTCATCTGAATCTTCGTAAAAGTAAGAGTTAGGGCAGTAGTCGTGTGATTTTCCAATTTTGTTCTTCTGCGTGGAAATATTCAAAGCGGTCATGTAAGCCGTCTGCGCTTGCTTGCCAGAATTCGAAGCGTTGTGGGATGACTCGATAGCCGCCCCATTTTTCGGGCAGGGGGATACGGCCGTCATGAAATTTACGTTTTATTTCTGCCATTTTCCCTTTTAGAACTTGTCGTGATGTGATGACTTCACTCGATTGGGTCAACCAGGCGCCCAACTGACTGCCCCGGGGTCGCGTAGCGAAATATTTGAGGGTTTCTTGTTTGCTGATTTGTACGGCCGTGCCTTCAATCCGCACCTGTCTGTTGAGCTGCAACCAGGGGAATAGCAGCGCGACGTTGGGGTTTTCTGCGATTGCCTGCGCTTTTTTTGTTTCATAACCAGTAAAAAAGACAAAACCATCTTTATCGAAGGTGCGCAATAAGACCAGACGTGAAGA
>CAYGMR010000771.1:0-1906 GCA_964350725.1 uncultured Ardenticatenaceae bacterium
CGCTATTTGTCCTAACGCTTTTAACCCTCAGCAAGCTCGTCGTCACTCATTTCGCTGGCAAACGACCGCTCGGACGCTTCAGTAACAGCGAAAATCCCAATCCATATTGGGCTGTTGTGATTGGTGCGCTGATCTATGAAATCCTGGTGGCAATCCCGTTTGGCGGTAATGTAATCACATTCATTGTGATTCTTTTTGGTTTGGGCGCGATCTTCACATTCATACAAAACAGAGGCAGCTATTCGGTCGCTAAAAAAGAGTATGCTTGATCACAACACACAAAGATGGAAAAATATTGCAAAACATTTCAGACCAGTTTGATTGGCTACGACGTGGCGGGGGGTTGTCATAATGCGCCCATTTGAACTACTGCTCATCCTAACAACATGTCCCTTCTTAATTTGGGGTCTGACGACTAAACCACGTCCAAGATGGCTCAATTGGCTGCCAATCGCGGCCTTTGGCTTTACCCTGCTGCATCTTGTCACGGAAGGTTATCGTTGGCAAATGCTGCCTGCCTATCTGCTCGTGCTGATCGCTTTCATTTTAGCTATTCGCGGATTACGCCATCCTGATGCACCTACGCGCCGAGGCTGGGCATTTGTGGCTGCATTGTTCGGTTTATTGTGTACGGCCGTTGCCCTAATTCTACCCATCGCGCTGCCCGTACCCAAGCTGCCACCAACGAGTGGCCCATATCCAGTAGGCACAACCAGCCTTTACCTCGTCGATGAAAACCGTCCTGAAATTTACACGGCCGTTGCCGACGACAAACGTGAGCTAATGGCCCAATTTTGGTATCCCACAACCGCCGATGCCACAGGTGAAGATGCGCAATATCTGGAAAGTTTGGATGTGGCGGGGCCAGTGCTGGCAGAGCGTTTTAACTTGCCAGCTTTTCTATTCGACCATATTAACCTGACCGATCTGGATATGATTCAAGATGCACCGGTTTTAGAGGAAGCCCTACCCGTGATTGTTTTTTCACACGGCTTGACAGGCATTCGTATGCAAAACACAACTATGGTACGTGAATTAGCCAGCCATGGTTACTTCGTGGCCGCGCTCGATCACACGTATGCCAATGCACTGTCGGTTTTCCCAGACGGCCGTGTCATTTTGTATGACGAGGATCGTGTTTTCAGCGGAAATGGCACAAATCCTGATGATGGCAACCAGTTGGTGAACGTGTGGGCTGATGATATTGGCTTTTTGTTAGATGAGATGGCGGCAATGAATGTTGAGGATGGTGGTTGGTTAAACGGCCGTATCGATCTAGACAAAATCGGTGTATTCGGCCATTCGACTGGGGGCGGCACGACAGTACAATTCTGTCTAGAGGATGAACGCTGTCAAGCTGGCATCGGCTTGGACAGTTGGGTACTGCCAGTCGACGACACAGTGCTAGCAGACGGCCCCACCCAGCCATTTATGTTCATCAACACACCTGCCTGGCTGGGGCCAGACAATGCAGAACGTGGCCGTATCATCTTTAATAATCTGCAGCAAGATGGCTTTCTGATTTCATTGGCAGGCAGTGAACATTTTGACTTTTCCGATCTGCCCTTGTTTTCGCCATTGACACCCCAACTGGGTCTATCTGGCAGCATCAACAGCCGCGATAGCATCAAGATTCAAAACGCCTATATTGTGGCGTTTTATGATAAATATTTACGCGAACAAACATCCGCTCTGTTGGATGGGGCTTCGCCCTATGCAGAGGTAACAATAGAAAAGAAATGAGTAAACCAATCGCATTACAATTGTATACTGTGCGTGAAAGCCTAGCACAAGATTTCACCGCCACCATAGAATATATCGCAACTGCCGGGTATAAAGGCGTGGAAACGGCCGGTTTTCCTGGCATCACGCCAAAAGCAGCAGCCGCATTGTTTCACAGTCTGGA
>CAYGMR010000772.1:0-1902 GCA_964350725.1 uncultured Ardenticatenaceae bacterium
AAGACCCGGCACCAACACCTGCGTTAATATCGACACTATCCACAATAACATTTGGGAGTTTTAAAGGATCTCCTTCATACGGAGTTGCTTCCAGGTTCGCAGGTTCAATATTTGTATAATGATTATGTATCCCCAATGTTATACCTACTGCTGCACATAAGAGAAAGCTAGCAGGAGTAAAGCAATGCCCTGATGGATCGGTATACGATAGAGGGTTATTGATGGTATAGCTGTAGCGATTTAGTGCTTGTGGATTCATGGGGTCGGGAACGAAGGTGTCTGCGCTGAGGAAACGCCCAGCCTCAGGCAAATAGAAACGTGCCCGCATGTAGATCAAACCTAAGTCGTTGGAACCAGAATTATTGTGCGCATGACCAGTGTAACCGCGGTCGGAAATGGACGGGTTTGTGCTTGGTTCGCGGCGGAAATCGCCAAACGGCCGAAACAGTGTCAGACTACCCGAAACATAATTACCGTTTTTATCACTCAACGCTCCTACATTGCCGAGATGGTCCGTGTACATGTAGTAGAGGTTGTCAGATTCGGTGCTGCCATTGGTGCGAATCTTCTTGACGCGCACACCCACCGCCTGCCCCGCAATCGAATAATAGGTACGCTGGATTTTGGTGACTTCATTGGTTGGCGGTGGCGTGGACGACGCTGTCGCTGTTGGTGTAGGCGTAGGCGACGCAGTCGCTGTTGCGTTTGGTAGTGGTGTATTTGTAGGCGTGGCTGTAGAGGTATTAGTGGGTGTAGGATTACCACTGCTGACACAACCATTTGTCATGATGTAGGAGATTTCTGCGGCGCTCAACGCTTTGTCATAAAGGCAGACTTCATCCAGTAAGCCGTCAAAAGCACGGCTGCCGGCATTGAGCGGCTGGTTACCCAAGGCGACGGTGGCATTGCCATTGGTGATGCTGCCCGTTTTGGGTGTGCTGGCGGCTTGCACGCCGTTTTTGTAGATAATCATATTGCTGCCATTATACACGGCCGCCACATGATACCATTGTCCCGTCGTAATCGCGCCATAGCCGGTGACGAGTGTGCTGGTGGTGCCGTTGGTTTTGAGACGGAAACGCAGTTGGCCGACCACTACAGTTCACTAAAACCCCTGTATTTGTGTTCAGATTTTGGAGGTCAGTACAGATACAATGCCGAACAGTGTAATGGCGGCTTGGACAGCAACTATATTATATCAATACATTTTACTTAATAGTTGAAATCTATAAACGCCTTGATTACTTGGTTCTCCATTGCTTTAACCGTAAATAAAGCCAAACTGCAATAACTGCACCGCCTCCAGTAATTGCAATAAGCCCAGCATATCTAATTTGGATATTCAAGCTGCAAGATTGGAGATTACACCATAAAGGAATACTGACAATAGTTAATATACCAGTTACTATCACAGTGAAAAATAAAAGTAGATCGCCAAATAAGGACATTTTTTGGTTCTTTGTTACATATGTTAATGGAAAGGCAAGGTAACCAATTAGCATAGATACAACTGCGACTACGCGGGGAGAGAAGTCTATGCTGCATAGCAAAGATAGCAAAGTTGCAGATAGAATTATGTAAAAGAGCCAATTTCGTATCCATCTCCAAGTGTTTTGATTATCGATTTGGATCATATCATTACCATCAAAATGTAATTTATCAATTCAATTGTTTTCATTGAGCGCGTCTGTGCCATACCATTCTACCAATAAATCAATGGCTACTTCTCTAGAATTTTGAGACAGTGCTTGCATTAGTGCTTGAAATTGATTTGGTTCAAGATAAACTTCCCCTGATTCAAGGGTTATTCTTGCACTAACACCCTTATTTAGAACAGGTTTGAACTCTATCAAGGGAGTTGGAGAATAACGGGAACTAGGAGCAAATGCAGAACCCAACACA
>CAYGMR010000773.1:0-1894 GCA_964350725.1 uncultured Ardenticatenaceae bacterium
AACGGCCGTTCCCGACCAATTCCTTAATTTGAGAAGCGGTTAAAAGCTGCCCCGCATCCCAGCAGTCGTCAAACATTGACCCATCTAATTTTTCACGAACTGTATTTAAGAGCTGTTCAAAGTGGATAAAATCGCTGCCCTCAACATCGACAGTTCTGCGGCTGTTCAGCGCTTGCACAAAACTGAGTATTTGCGTGGCAACTTCTAGTTTACCTTCCCCCATGTAGACGCCAGCAATGGCTTGCAGCGTCCTGACCACACTGCGGTCATCCCCCAAATCAAAACTCAGCTCAAGACTCTGTTGAAAGTTCGTCAGCGCCAGTTTACGCTGTGCGAGCAGCCGTGTAACTGCGCCAATATTGTGTGCATTGATTGACATCAGCCACTCATAGCCTATTTCGGTTGAGAGCGCTAACGACTTTTTATAATAGCTCAAAGCGCTATCATAGCGCTGTTTCGCCCGTTCCACGCAACCATATGCGTTGAGTAAACTGGCAGTTAGCCACGGCTGTTGACTTTCAGTCGCAGCGGCAAAACCCTGTTCCAGCCAACCCAATAGTTTTTCATCCTCTTCAACTTCATGGTGGCACATCACGACGGCTAAACAGGCAATGGCGATTTCCGCTTGATGTTGTGACGCGACGGCAAGCTTCTTGGCTTGGCGTGCATAATGTGATGCCAAGGCGTTGTTTTCTGCAAAATCTGCGGCCATCGAGGCGCGGCTCAACATCTTGGCGCGTTCAACTATGAACGGCAGCCCGTCCGTTGCGGCGATCAAGTCGCTAGCATAACGCAGCGCCAGGACAGAATGATTAGGATAGACCCAATACTCGCCCAATGCGCCCGCGAGCTGTAACGCCCGCTGCCACGCCCCTTTGTCCATCAAATAATCTAAGGCAGCGAGAAAATTGTCGTGTTCAGCCGATAATTCAGCGAGTGTTTTTGCTGGCTCACCAGAATGTAAGTGCGGCTCCATTTTGAGGGCCAATTGAAGATAGTAATCGGCATGACGCTGGAAAATGGCATCTGAGTGAGGCGTTTTGTTTAGCTCAGCGAGCGCAAATTCACGGATTGTCACCAACGTGACGAAACGCAAATGGCCCGATTTCTCTGGGTCACGTTTCAAGAGACCCATATCAACGAGTGATGACAACAAATCTAAGGCATTGATTTGAGGGTCTGCCACGAATTGGGCGGCGTCAAGCGTGAAGCCATTGACAAAAACGCCCAGACGACAGAAGAATTCGCGTTCAGCAGCGTTGAGCAAATCAACGCTCCAGGCAATGGCTGCCCCTAATGTGTGGTGGCGTTCGTCCATATCGACGGCTCCCCTGGAGGTCAATATCTCTTGGCCAGTTAATCTTTCCAAGATTTCTTGCGGTTGCAGGAGACGAAGACGGGCGGCGACGATTTCAATGGCCAGCGGCACACCATCTAAACGCGCACAAATGGAGGCGACGGCAAAGGCGTTTTGGTTGGTTAATTCGAATGTGGGAATAACGGCCGTTGCGCGTTCCACAAACAGTTGCACAGCAGGGTAGCTGCCGATGTGTTCATCATAGAGTGCAGAAAGGTAGCCGGGCAAGGCCAGCGGCTCCACAGGCAGTTGCTTTTCACCTCGAATGCGGAGTGGTGAACGACTTGTGACGACAATCTTGACCAGCGGGCAGCCTATGAGAATATCGCTGACGATGTGGGCGCCATCGAGCAGCTGCTCAAAGTTGTCCAGGATCAGCAACAACTGCTGTTCAAAGAGATGTTGTTTCAAACTGTCCAGCGCATCCTTGCGGCTTGAGATGACGATACCCAATGATTGCGCGATGACTGCAACAATTTGGTCTGTTTTTTGAGTGGCCGTGAGAGGGACAAAATAGACACCATTGGGATAGTCAAG
>CAYGMR010000774.1:0-1890 GCA_964350725.1 uncultured Ardenticatenaceae bacterium
TTAATGCCCATTTTTCCAACCAAACATCGAATTTGACACCGAACACTTGTTCGTGTATACTTTCAGAACATATGAGCGGTTTTAGACCAATTCAGGAATTTTCTTAGTCTAAATTGGTTAAAAGGAGTTGATGGTAATGAGCAATAAAAAACAATTAACAAAGCGACAATCTGGTATGCTCAAATACATTCTGGAACGCATTCAAGATGATAATCGACCACCCACAATTCGTGAAATTGGGGGTGCGCTCAACATCAGTTCAACTTCTGTTGTCAACTACAATCTTAGTCGATTGGAAGAGCGTGGCCTTTTGGAACGTGAACGAACTGTTTCCCGGGGCTTGAGATTAACCGATGCAGCTTACAAAATGTTAGGCTCAGTCGCCAATTCGGTTGAGGGACTCATTCGCTTGCCAATCATTGGTACAATTGGTGCCAGTGAATTGGTTGAACATGGGGATGAATTCCTTGAATCCGACTATTTAGATGCACTTGATGAAAATGATATTATTGCGCTTGGCAGCAATATGTTGCCAACCAATAAAACAGGATTGTTTGCATTGCGAGTCACCGGTGATTCAATGATCGATGATTTGGTCAATGACGGTGACATCGTCATAATGAATAACCAAGAACTGGCTACCGATGGAGACATGGTCGCAGCTTGGGTTGACGGTGAAGGCAACACCCTCAAGCGCATTTATCGGGAAAACGGCCGTATTCGTCTGCAACCCTCTAATCCCACAATGGAACCTATTTACGCGGCTCCAGAAGATGTCCGGGTTCAGGGAAAAGTCATGTTAGTCATGCGTAACACTGCGTAAATACAAAAATCATAAAAATTGAAGGACGGCTTAATCGCCGTTCTTTTTTTGCCACAAGCATAGAACATACGTTCTGTTTAGGGTAGTTCATATGAAAAACAATCTTTATCAGCAAGATATGCAAGAAAAGCGATTAAAACATCAATTGCATGTACAAGCCCATCAAATCGAACAGGTATTCAGCCATCATAATATGCCCACAAGCGTGGATAGCGGCATGGTCAACCAGGATGCAGTGCGATTCGATTTGCAAACACAATTGACCTCAGGAATACACCGCTTACGCGACCTAAAAAATGATTTAGCCAAATCGCTGGGAATTGAAAGTGTCAAGATCAATCAAGAAGGAGAACAGATACAACTGGAAGTGGAACGGCCGTATGTCCCCCCTGTTGCACTACTCGATTTGATGGCATTGTTAAAAGAGGTTCCACCGGTAACGGCCGTATTAGGGTTAGCAGCAGATGGCCGACCGGTGTTAATGGATTTTATGTACAACCGTGTTACCCATGTTCTATTAGCAGGCAGTGCCAATGCAGGGAAAACGGTTTTATTGCGCTCCATTGCCGCTTCCTTGGCCCTCAATAATCGTCAATCGAATTTGCAACTGGTCATGCTAACGGCCCAAAATGGGAAACAGGATGCCACCGACAACAGCCTTTCTTTACAACCCCTCAACTACCTGCCACATATGTTAGCAGATGTGGCCCACAACATGGCAACCGTGCTTGAACTATTTGATTTCTTAGTAAACGAGATGCGTTATCGCCAACAAGAATCAATCAAATTGCCGCATATCGTTGTAGGCATAGACCAAGTTGACAAACTCATTGAACGTGGCGGCACACCGGTTAAAAACGCGCTGAGAGCCCTCATTCAACGCGGCGCCACGGTTGGAATCCATTTGATTTTAAGCAGTCGTGATCCAGAATTAAATGGGTTAGGCAAAATGTTGCAAAAATTTTTACCTATGCGACTTTTTGGTCAAATGGAAGCACAGGCTGATGCATCATCACAATCAAACATTATTCCCGATCAAACCCTAGTCCAAAATTTGTTAGGCGAGG
>CAYGMR010000775.1:0-1885 GCA_964350725.1 uncultured Ardenticatenaceae bacterium
GCATTTGATCGCTTACTCATCATAACTCCTCATGTGATATGTATTAATTAGATTTAAACAACAAATTTGTTACCATGAAGTATTTTTATTCAACTTATGCCCTATACAAATCACCTCCTAAATATTTCAAACCTGAATCAACAGCAACGGTGACAACGGTATGACCCGACCCCAATTCACGCGCAAGTTCGAGTGCGCCAACAACATTTAATCCAGTTGATGTTCCTGAAAATATGCCTTCTTCTCTGGCGAGTCGCTGCGCCATGTGGCGTGCTTGTGCCTCATCAATTCCTTTGGCTTCTTCATATGAACCCCTCTTTAACAAGGGGGGGATAAACCCAACCCCTATTCCCTCAATATGATGGGTTCCAGATGTTCCTATTGAGATTGCAGGTGATGTAGCCGGTTCTAACGCGATAATGCGGGTTTGAGAATTGGCTTCGCTCAAGGCTTTTGCAACCCCCATCAACATGCCGGCAGTCCCCACCCCACCGCAAAAAGCGGCAATGGGTGTGGTTACTTGCTGCAACAATTCATATCCAATTTGGGCGTAGCCTTTGTGGGAGTCTTCGTTGTTGAATTGGTCTGTGGCATAGGCATTGGTGGCTTGGGCAATTTGTTTCGCTCGCTCCATCATGCGGGGGATTAAGTCAGGCGTTATTTTTCCATCCTGACTGGGGATAATTTCCACATTTGCCCCAAAAGCCCGCATGGTATCCAATTTTTCTTGGGCATAAGCGTCAGACGAAACGGCCGTAAATGAATATCCCTTTACGGCGCAAACAAAAGCCAAAGATGAGCCGGTACTGCCACCGGTATACTCAACAACCGTCATGCTGGGACACAAATCGCCACGTTTTTCTGCCTCTTCGATCATCGCCAAGGCCATCCGATCTTTATATGAGCCAGTTGGATTGAAATATTCCAATTTAATGAGCACGTTAGCACTGTTGGCAGGAACAATTTTTTGCAGTTGCACAACAGGTGTTTGACCGATTACTTGTAGGGCTGAAGATTTGATTGAAGTTAACATGCCCTTACTTTACTGATTAGGCAGGGGAAAATCTTCTGGCGAAGGTTTGTTTTTTGATGGGATTTAGCGGTTGGGGAACCCAACTTTGGTTGGGTAAGGGGTTATTCGTTGGAGATGAGGTGCAATTCACGGGCGCGGGCAACGGCCGTTACTCGATTGCGCACCCCGAATTTGCCATAGATTTGACCGGTATAGAATTTTACAGTGCCGATGGCGATACCCAGTTCGTCTGCGATTTCACCGTTTGTCTGCCCCACACAAATCAGTTTTAGCACCTCTAATTCTCGCGGAGTAAGCGGCTCTACAAGTGTTTCGGCCGATTCAGGCAGGATGGGTTCTACGGAAGTTGTCGTGAGCGGTAAGGCGAGTTGATTGAATAAATCAGCCGCGAGTCCGGCCAAGTCGCTGGCTTGCCCTGTGGCGGTGGTGGCTGCCAGCAAATCAGGCGAGACCTTTTTTTGATAGGTGTCCGTTAGCAGCGTTTGCGCTTTCTTTCGCGTTTCGTGATCGGTCTTTGCGTTATGGATGGTGTAGGTCAGCAGGATTAACGGCCGTTCTCGCTGTCCCGTCTTCCATAATAATTCCGCAAAATTAACCAATAAGCCAAACAACACCGGTCGATAATCAATTGCCACCGCTAGCTGCAAAGCTTGTTTAAAATAGTCTTGCGTGCGGGTAAAATCACCCTGTTCACAAGTGACCATGCCTAAGCCCCAGTTAGCCGCCGCCAAACCGCCTTTGTCGTTGATTTCCTGATAGATAGTCCGGCTGCGTTGGAAAACCGCTTCGGCTTCATCTAAATCGTGTTCTTTGAACGCTAGATTGCCCAAATTAACAAGCGCCAACGCCATC
>CAYGMR010000776.1:0-1882 GCA_964350725.1 uncultured Ardenticatenaceae bacterium
TTGAGCCACGCATTGGCTTTTTCAACGTCCAGGCCACCCGTTTCATCGAACTCTGCCACCATCATGCCCAACGCACCGCCAACAACGATTTCACCTTTGAAACCGCCAGCCACCAGTTCACGCCGTACAGTCGGTACGCCAGATTCGGGGGGCAGCATGTCGATACCGGCCATCTCCATAATCTTGGGGATGGAGCCGCGTGTGGCCATGCCGATGCCGCCCCAGGCGGTCCAGTCAATGACGATGCCTTTGGTTTCTGGTCGCCAGGAGCGCAAGCTGCTCGTGATCTTACACAACAGATCATTGGCCGCACTATAATCAGTCTGGCCGCTGTTGCCGAAACGGCCGGCCACTGAGCTAAAACTGACGGTCGCGCCGATGGGCATGCCTTGGGCTGCTTTCAATAGACTGAAGAAGCCGTCGGCTTTGATATCGTAGACCAGGTTAAATTGACCAGGGTCTTTGTCAGGTAGTGCACGGCTAATTTCAATGCCGCCTGCATGTACAAGTACGTCAATACGGCCGTATCGCGCGCGCACATCATCAACAACGGCCGTTACAGCTGCATTGTCGAGTAAGTTGACACTGTGATAATGGGCCGTCCCACCCGCCGCTTCCACCGTTTCGATGGCGCGTAAAGCGGCTTCATCTCGTTCGACCATCATCAGACGTTTGTTAATCACAACCGGTGTCGGCCGTTCGCCAGCCGCTTTGGCCTCGGCGATCAACGTCTTTTGCAGCGCATCTTTGTCACTGCGGAATTGGGCGATCTTGGGATCGTCCCGATCCGGTGCCGCGACCAGGTCGAGCAGATAGAAAATACCCCCAGAGGCGCTCGCCAGGTCAGCGATGATCTCGCTGGTGATGCCCCCGGCGGCGCCAGTGACCAGGAAAACGGTCTCGCTATCGAGTGTCAATCCGGCTTCACCATCATTTGCTGGTTCTTCGACCAGGGTGATAGCAAACCGTTTGTCGTGGCAGTAGGCCACTTTGACGATTCCTGGGTCATTAAGGGTTTCAGCTATTAGCAGTTATGAGGTTACGGCCGTTTTGCCATTCGCTTCAAAGTCCACTGCCTTCACCAATACATCACCCCGTTCACGTTTGTATGCTTTGGTAAAACCAACCACACCGCCACCCAATGGAGCCGTAGCTCCATCTGTGCCGTAGCCATGCAACCCACCTAAGCGTGTTGCAGAGACCAGGAACGTGCCTGGTTTTTCAATCACGTCATACAAAGCCCGCATTGTTGTGTACAGCTTCTTAACCCGCAGACTGTTTGCAGCACGCCAGGTGTCGAAATCCATTTCTTCCAACGGCGCTTCAACATCCAATGCAGGTAACCAGTAGACACCCTGCACATCACCTTCAGCCAACCATGTCTCGATTTGTGCCGTCAATGCGTCATCATCCAGTGTTGTATCGATTTGCAGAACGGTCACGTCCAGTTTTTCCAGACGGCTAACCAATGCTTTGCTCACACCGGCCTTGCCTTTATCAGGCATGACGATGACACGACTGTTACTGTCCAGCACAACACCGGTCGGTTTGCACAACTCCAGCGACGGCCGTAACGATGGCACAGGTACCCGTCGCGGCATCTTGTCAGCATCTTCCAATGTATATTTTGCCTTCGGCGCAGCAGGTGGCGCATCCTCAGTCACAGAACCTGATAGCTGAACTGCGGCTGGCTGACTAGCAGCTTGTTGACCGCTTTCTTTCAACTCCGGCCGCATCGTATAAACAAAGCCAACTACCGCTTCGAGTGTGCTGTAATCACGTAGATTCAGGTCATCCTGCGTGGGAATATCAAACTCCTCACGAATTGCCATAAATGTTTCGGCTTGTTTGACCGTGTCGATACCCAAATCAGCTTCGAGGT
>CAYGMR010000777.1:0-1882 GCA_964350725.1 uncultured Ardenticatenaceae bacterium
CTCTTTTCAACAACAGGCCGCCAATGTCTACAATCTCTATGTCACCCGCTACAAACGCCGCTTCAAATGGATTCGATCTGGTCTCTTTCAAAAGCGAATATTACTGAGGCAACTACGCGAAGATGCGGAAAATCTGCTCCTGATTTTGCAGGAATGTGGCCAATGTGATGCTAGCCGAGATGCGCAATTAGCCGCCCTGACCAAATTGCTGATGGAAACGCACCCTCAAGAAAAAGTGCTGATCTTTAGTCAATTTGCCGATACGGTACGTTATTTAGAGCAAGAGTTAAAGGGGCGCGGCGTGGATGGTGTGGCTGCTGCCACCGGGGATACGTCTGATCCCACTTATTTGGCTTGGCGTTTTAGCCCCGAGAGCAATGACAAACGCGATGCCATCGCTGAAACGGATGAATTGCGTGTGCTCATTGCCACCGATGTCCTCAGTGAAGGGCAAAACCTGCAAGATGCCCATATCGTGGTCAACTTTGATTTACCCTGGGCCATCATTCGCCTGATTCAACGGGTTGGGCGTGTAGATCGCATTGGACAAAAGTCGTCGGAGATTTTGGCCTATGCTTTTTGGCCTGCAGAAGGGGTGGAACGGCTGATCAACTTGCGTGGCCGTTTACGCAATCGCTTGCGCCAAAATGCGGAAGTGGTGGGCGCAGACGAACGGTTCTTTGAAGACGAAGACAGCCGTGAACCATTGGAAACTCTCTACCATGAAAAATCAGGCATTCTTGATGATGAACAGGACACCGAAATTGACCTCGTTTCCCATGCTTACCAGATTTGGAAAAATGCCACCGATGCTAACCCCAGCCTGAAAAATATCATTCCCAAATTAGCACCAGTCATTTACAGCACCAAACAACATCCCGCCGACCCGGAAACGGGGCCGGATGGTGTATTAGTCTACATGAACACGGCCGCAGGTAACAGCGCCCTGGCTTGGATGGATAAGCAAGGTAAGCCAGTCAGCGAGTCCCAATTTGCTATTTTACGAGCTGCCGCCTGTGCCCTGGATGAACCGGCAATGTCCCGGCAAGCAAACCACCATGAGCTAGTCAAACAAGCTGTGACTCACATGATGAGTACCAGTAGCAAGCGGATTGGCGGGCAATTAGGCGGCCGTACCGGTGCTAGATACAAGGTCTATACTCGCTTAAAGGAATACGCGGATAAGCAAGGCCCTTTGCTGGAACGGACACCTGAATACCAGAATCTGGTCAAAGCATTGGAGCAGATTTTACAGTTCCCCTTACGCCAAAGTGCCAGAGAACGCCTTAACCGCCAGTTACGTGCCAATGTACGCGATGATCATTTGGCGGAGATGGTGGTCATGCTTTATGAAGACGACAAACTTTGCCTGGTGCAAGAAGAAACCACGTCACAAGAACCACGCATTATCTGTTCTTTGGGATTAATTGAAGCTCCAAATGAATTTGGAGGCTAATGCAAGAAACCTGTTTCAAACAGGTTTAAACTTTAGACCTAAAATTCATTTTGGTGAGAATATTTTGAGAGAGGAAAACTATTATGCCATTTTGGCGAACGTATTATCATCTTGTTTGGGCAACAAAGAAGCGCGCACCGCTCATCACACCTAAGATTGAACCACGCTTGTTTGCCTATCTAGTGAACAAGGCTAAAGCACTCGATGTACGTGTTTATGCAATCAATGGTTGGGATGATCATGTTCATTTGGTCGCCTCAATTCCTCCGAAACATGCAGTAGCTTATGTTGTTAAACGCCTGAAGGGAGCCAGTGCGTTTGACTTGAATCAATCCAATCTGCTTGATATACAGTTCAATTGGCAACGCGGGTACGGTGTGTTGACATTGGGCGAACGGCAGCGGGAAATGGCAGAAGCATATGTAC
>CAYGMR010000778.1:0-1879 GCA_964350725.1 uncultured Ardenticatenaceae bacterium
ACCGAAACATTACGCTGGGGTACATTCATGCCCCCCGTCTTCGATCTCGACCCCGATGATGCCATCAACACCGGCACGCTTATGCAAATGTCACTGATGTACGACACCCTGGTCACTCTTGACCTGGAAGGAAAGCTGGCCCCCGGGTTGGCGACCGCATGGACGGTCGGTGACAAAGTGATTGACATGGACCTGAAAGAAGGTGTTCTGTTTCACGATGGGACGCCCTTTGATGCCGAGGCTGTCAAAGCAAACATCGAACACGTGCAAACAAATGGCGCGCCTCCAAATGCAATCCGGCTGGCCTCCATCGAATCTGTCGAAGTACTCGAACCATACAAAGTGCGTTTGCATCTGACAGAAGACGACCCTGTTTTGCTCTATGCACTCACGCGGCAACCCGGCATGATGGTGAGCCCAGCCGGCTTAGGAACCGCACAAGAAAACCCGATTGGTACCGGCCCCTATATGCTAAACCATGATGAGACGACACTGGACTCAGTCTTCACCTTTGATGCCTTTGACCAATTTTATGATCCATCGCAGCAAAACTTCGCCAGCGTACAGCTCATCAACTACCCAGAGCAAGTGGCCCGTGCCAATGCCCTCACCAGTGGTGATCTGGATGGCGCCTCCATTTCTGGTGTGGATGCTGCTACATTAGCCGAACAAGGGTATGACGTTGCCGAAAACATTTCTGTCATTTTCGCCCTTGTGCCCATGGACAAAGAAGGCGAGATTATCGAAGAGCTGCAGAATCCGCTTGTCCGCGAGGCATTGCAATATGCAGTCGATCGCACAGCCTTGATTGAAGTCATGGAGGGTGGCATCGGCGCACCAACAACCCAGCTCTACAACGAAGGCGACTTCTGGTTCATTCCCGATCTGCAGGAGTATCCATACGACCCCGAGAAAGCTCAGGCGCTGCTTGAGGAAGCAGGTGTCACCGACCTCTCTTTCACGATGCCCGTCGCACCCATCTTTGCCCCGCGCACGCAAGCACTTGCTGGCTTATTGCAGAACATTGGCATCAATGTAGAGCTTGTGCCTGTTGATCTACCACATACCGCAACCTATGTCACAGGTGAGTACGGGATGGTTTACGCCCCCGTCGAAGTCCTGCATCCCAAAGATTTTGCTGAACAATATTTTCTAGAACAAGGTCTTTGGAATGTCTTTGGCAATGTTGATCCGGAGATTCAAGCACTGTATGATCAAGCACGTGCGGCCGATGAATCCGAAGCAGACGCCTTATGGACAGAACTCATCAAAATGGCAATTGAAAAGAACTATATCATCTTTACGGCCGATATTTCGGAACCGGTTGTGACGGCGCCGCATGTTAAGGGAACGAATCTGCAAATCTATACGCCGATCACACCGACCTGGCGCACGATGTATTTTGAAAACTAACCCAAAATAGGTAAGCGTTTTACTCTTATGGTACGTATCTTGGGCTTCAAACTGATTGAAGCATTTACCATGCTGCTGGTCATTTCCTTCCTCACCTTTGCGATGACGTTGGCTTTGCCCGGCAGCGCGGTAAATATCATTTTGCCTGCCAATCAGATGACGCCAGAAAATATCGCTGCGGTGGAACAAGAGCTGGGATTGGATCGCCCCTTGCTGGTTCAATATGCCAACTGGATGGGCAACATCTTACAGGGCGATTTTGGTAATTCATATATCAGTGGTCGTCCTATCAGCGAGCCTTTGCTGGATAAAGCCCAAGTGACATTTACCGTCGCCCTCGGCGGCTTGGTGCTGGGCGCACTGCTGGGCATAGGACTGGGTACCATTTCCGCCTTACGCGCCGGATCCAAAACGGACACAATGACCAATGCTGTTGCGTCAACCATTATCGCCATCCCGCCTTTTT
>CAYGMR010000779.1:0-1878 GCA_964350725.1 uncultured Ardenticatenaceae bacterium
ATGGCGAAATCGAACGCGCGTTGGTTCTGGCGGGTCTGGATCCGTTTGGTGGCTTTATCCATGTCGATCGTCCTGGAAAACCGAGTCTGGTCTTGGACTTTATTGAAGAATTCCGCGCACCTGTTGTGGATCGAACGATTTTGGGTTTGGTGAACAAAGGGGTCAAAATCGAGCAGGATGAAGGCGGCTTCCTGAGCGAAAAAACGCGCAAAATGCTCGCCGAAAAGGTTCTCAAGCGGCTTGAATCTCAAGAGCGTTACGCACAGAAACGTTATGCCCTGCGCACTATCATCCAAATGCAAGCACGCCATATCGCCACTTTTGTGCGCGGCGAACTTGAAGCATACCAGCCCTTCCTCGCCAGTTGGTGAGAACGATCAACTACAGGCCTATTTGACTCCTTATGAACTGTCTACTCATCTATGACATCCCCAATGACCGTATACGCGTGAAAGTGGCTGATGCTTGCCTGGATTATGGTTTGGATCGTATTCAATACAGCGCTTTTCATGGTGATATTTCACGAAATTATCAAGAGGAATTGTTTCTCAAGGTGACGGCGCTGCTAGGCAAAGAGCCTGGCAATATTCAACTACTGCCAATCTGTAAAAAAGATTGGGATCGACGGCAGGCATTTGTCAGCGCACAGATGCTTGGTCTTTAGGGTTGACGATTAAATAATTGTCGGAATTGCATTGTCAGCCTTACGGAATGGGTATCCATTTGACGACAGTTATTTATTTCCTGTTCCTCAACAACGTACTGCGGAGTAATAATAATGCAAACAGATGACCCCTTTTTGATCCGTGTGATCGATCTCAAACAATATACCTATTGTCCGCGTATCTTATATTTTCAGACTGTACTGCCTGATATACGGCCGTTAACCTATAAAATGGAAGCTGGCATTGCCGCGCACCAACAGGCAGAACGCCGCGAAAAACGACGGTTACTGCGCACTTACGGCTTGCGCCAAGGCGAGCGTACCTTCAATGTCCCTGTGATGGATGCTGCATTAGCCTTGTCTGGCGAAATCGATATGGTGATCAGAACGGATGCTGAAATAATACCAGTCGATTATAAAGCCACCCGCAAAGTTGGCCCGCATTTTAAGTTGCAATTGATGGCTTACGGCCGTTTACTAGAAAGCACCAATCGGGACCCGGCTATGTCTGTGACACGTGGTTTTCTCTACATGATTCCAGAGCGCAAAGCCATTCCTATCCCATTCACAGCACATTTGCGGCGGCAGCTTGCGCAGGCAATAACAGCGATACAGAATATCGTCAATCAACAGAAAGTGCCCCCGCCAACCTCAAAACGCGGCCGCTGTGTCAATTGTGAATTTCGCCGATTTTGTAACGACACCCTTTAGGCGCTTGTCAGAGAGCTTGTTAAAAGTACGCGTCCATCTGCATGCCCTTTAGGTACTTATCGGTAAAGTTCTTTTTTTTGTACAAAGATTTTCGCCACGAATGCCACGAATTTTACGTATTTAGATCATTTTAATTCGTGTAATTTGTGAAATTCGCGGCAATTTTTTTCTGGTTTATTTAGGTTAGAAATTTTCCGACAGCCTGCTGATACACGCTGGCATAAGCAACACATTGGTTTGTCGTGACGGCTTCAGCCGTTTAGTTGGCATAGCGGTTACCATAAACTGACAAGTTGTTTCCTCCTTGTTTTATTAGCATTTATCCAAAACAAATTGAAGGTTGACAAAACAGGTGAACTGTCATCATAATAGTCAGCATCAATACAAACCGAACCTTACCAATAACCGCTTCGCAAATCGGGGCTGTTTACATACAAAAAGATATTTGCGAAAATATGCCAAGTTTCACCAGATTGGAGGCGCTGCTTCCCAAAATACACCCC
>CAYGMR010000780.1:0-1878 GCA_964350725.1 uncultured Ardenticatenaceae bacterium
AGAGAGGTAAATACGTTGAGTTTGGGTCATTGCTTTTTCTTTGATATGGGCAGGGCTGGTATTCCGATGACTGTTGTTTTTGGTAATACATCTTTGGTGACTACTGCACCAGCCCCCACTGTGCTGCTTTTGCCGATGGTGCGACGAGGCATAATGGTTGTGCCTATGCCAATGAATGCTTGTTCTTTGACAGTTACTCCGCCACCTAAGTTACAACCGGGTGCGATATGAGCGTGTGCTTCGATGCAGCAATGGTGATCAATGGTCGCATTTGTATTGAGGATAACATTTTCTCCAATGATGCTGCCTGTATTAACAACAACACCTGCCATCACAACACTTCCTATGCCTACCTGGCTATTGGGTGAGATAATTGCGCGTGGATGAATGGCGGTCTGAAATTGTGCGCCGTTTTTACGTAATGTAGTAAATAGATGTTTTCTTACTTGGTTGTTTCCAATGGCAACAATGATGCTGTCATGATTAATATTGATAATGTCTGCGATTGAACCCAAAACTAAAAGCTGTAAATATTCTTTTCCTTGTTGTTGTGGATCATCATCGACAAACCCGACGGGTTCAATATTTTCTCCGGCTTTTTGCATCTGAAATAGTGTGTCTGCGACAACTTGTCCATGTCCTCCAGCCCCAATTATCAAAACTTGCATTGTGATTGTTAATGTGATCCTGTAAACGGCCGTATTGTCACATGACCCGGTTGCGATATACCATCACGTTTTGCGACGCTGCTTAATGTTAAAAATAAGATTTTCAAATCTAAAATTGGGGATGAATGCTCGATATACCACTTGTCAAGGTTGAATTTATCTTCCCAACTGATGGCATTACGGCCGTTTACCTGTGCCCAGCCAGTGATGCCGGGTAAAACATCATGACGTTTCATTTGATCGGTTGTGTATAAATCGAGGTATTGCATGAGCAACGGCCGTGGCCCGACCAAACTCATATCGCCACGAATGACGTTTAGCATCTCCGGCAGTTCATCCAGACTGGTGATACGCAAAAATTGACCGATGGGTGTTAAGCGTTGTGCATCCGGCAGTAAATTGCCAAGGGCATCATACTTATCTGTCATTGTGCGAAATTTGAGAATAGAAAACGGTTTGCCGTGCAAGCCTGGCCGCTGTTGACGGAATAATATGGGTGCCCCTAACTGCCAACGCACAAGCAGCGCTATGACAGCCAATAAGGGTGCGAGCAGTAAGAGAGCTGGTAGTGTGATGCTTAAATCGAATAGTCTTTTGCCAAATTTACGATACATGGTTTTTATTGAAATTTGAGAACAGATTCAATGCTTAGGCAATTTACGTCATTAACTTAACGCTTTGGATCAAATGTTGCTTTGCGGATGCATCTTATCATCGTTTCATCGTTATTTTGTTTGTGGACGTTTCCTTAGCATAAAATCATTGACTTACATAAAAGATTACAAGCATATTGATTTTGCTGCAACAGCACGGTTTTTCAGTAGTCAACCTGTCATTTTACGCGTCATTGCACAATGGTTTGAAGCATTGCCGCGATTTTTTGGACAAGATAGGGACGATTATATCTTGCTATGACTTCCTTCCGACCATTTGCGCCCATTTTTTGCAAAGGTGCTTTGTCCATTTGCCACATCTGTTTGACTGTTTCGGCAAGGGAGACTGCATTTTGTGGCTGGCAGGACAACCCGGCTGCGGCTTGCTCAACTACAAGAGTTGTGTCACCGGCAACGGCCGTTAAGATAGGTTTTTGCACGGCCATATATACAAACGTTTTATGCGGGATGGTGATGCGGAACAAAGGATCATCACGCAAATGAATCAGCAGCACATCTGCCAATGCATATAATTTGGACATTTGTTCAGGCCGAAA
>CAYGMR010000781.1:0-1876 GCA_964350725.1 uncultured Ardenticatenaceae bacterium
GACCGCCATAGGTAATCACTTTCCTTTTACCCTGAGCCAAAACTTCAGCCATGATAAAAGCCAGTTTGCGCCCTTTATTGCCGCCTAAACCTGGCCCGATTTCGTCATCACGTTTGATCCAAATTTGAGGGCCATTGAGAATTTGAGAAAGGTGGGGTAATGGTTCGAGCGGAGAGATAGTTTGAAGGTAAGGTAGTTGTGGGAAGTTGGCGAGGCGCTGGCTTAGTTCGTCAGGTGTCATGGGGGAAGGTTGCAAAGTTTTACGGTTGCAGGGTCATAGTAATGGGCTTTTTTACTTTGCCACCATACCATTTTGCTACATTGCTATTTTGCCCCTATTAATTTTTCTGCTAGTCGTTTTGCTAGGCTAATGATAGTTAACACAGTTGGTCGTGCCAAGGCTTCAGGGAAAACCGATGCATCACAAACATATAAATTCTTGATTTCAGTTTCCAGATCGGTTGTGAGCATCTCCCCGATGCGTACAGTGCCAGATGGATGCGTGCCACGCACAGGTGTAGTGAAGATCGTGTCTGGATTGCAGCCGGCTTTACGTAGGATTTGGCCTGCAATTATTTCGGCACGTTGTAGGCGCGCTTTGTCTTTGGGGGTGAGTCCTTTGGAGATACGGCCGTTCATCGGCACATAACCACTAATCTCATCTTTCAACTTAATCATCACGCCCAACGTATGTCCCCAACGATGCCAGGTGAGTGCATACGCAGGCTTTTTGCGTAACATGATCACCGGATAATTCAGCCAGGGATCGATTAAGGTAGAAAACATCGCGCCTAGATCGTCATCGGCATAACTCCAAGTCATGGGCGGTTCATTACCAATCCCTTTGTAGGGTGCATGGCCATAAACCATGACAGTTGTGTCCATCGTCATGCCTTGCCCAGCGCTTTGTAAACCACTGCGTTGCAAAATGCGTGGTGAGCCGATGCCACCAGCGGCGACGATCACTGTATCCGCATAAACATGAAACGCTTTGCGCCCACGTTTACCGCTAACGCCACATACTTGTCCATCTTCAATTAAGATTTTTTCAACGAATGCGCTAGTCCAGATTTCAGCCCCAGCGTTGCTAGCCGCATCCGCATATTCAGCCGCGTTCCACTTTGCGCCACAGCGACAACCCAACATACAAGTTGATCGACAGGTGAATTTTGTGGCGCGTGCTGGGCTCATGAATTTATTCTGCGGCTGCCAAACTTGCCCGATATCAGCTGCTGCCTCCGCGATGCGTGTGGATGCCGTCCCCCGCAGATCCGCTGGCAAGGGAGCGATATTGAGTTCTTCGATTGTGTCGTTGGCGTAGTGGTCTAATTCGATGCCATGTTTACCTGACCACCAGGGTAACGGTGGAGCTGCACAGGCACAATACATGCTGGTTGCGCCGCCGAGGAGAAACGGCCGTATGATATTCAAACCCTCTTTGGTTGACAGAAACGACGCTTTTTCCGTATAAAACATGGCACCAGGGTAAGTGCCATACAGTGGGTTTTGCCGCCAATCCCTACCCCGTTCTAGCAGCAAAACCCGTTTACCAGCATTAGCTAATTGGCGTGTAAGCGTGGCCCCACCAGGGCCAGAACCGATGATGATATAGTCAAACGAATTTTGATCATCCATGGCAGGTTCGCATAGCATAATCCCCACTGGGATGCAGCACCTTCTGAAAAAAACTGCTGCGCCGCAAAAGCGGCATCTATCATTGCAACCCTAATTCCTTTGTGCCTTCGCCCACCCGTCACGCAAAGTAACCGTCCGATTGAAAACCAAATTGCCCGGTTCCGAATCGACAGAATCCACACAAAAGTAACCCAAGCGCATAAATTGAAAAACATCACCCGACTGGGCTTTCGCTAATGAT
>CAYGMR010000782.1:0-1863 GCA_964350725.1 uncultured Ardenticatenaceae bacterium
TGAAAACGGCCGTTGTCACCTAAACCCCAATGCCCAAGCAGATGTAAGCATGCAGATAGATGTGTCTGAATTTTCGTCTTTGGTGACGGGGGCAGTGCCTTTTAAGCCTTTGTTTGCCCATGGCCTGGCGACGCTTTCAGAGCCAACCTATGTGAATGTTATCGATCGGCTTTTTGCGGCACCAAAACCGATTTGTTTGACCAGTTTTTAATCCCCCTGGTAGGGGCAGGCAATCGGGAATACACTTTGCTGCGGATTGAAATCCGCAGCTAACACAAGGAAGTGCGTTTCAACGCACTAAGGGTCTGTCCCAAAAACATTTCTAACCTGTTTTAACAGGTTTTCTTTTTTAGCCGCGTATTTCAATGCGCGGTGACGAGGAAGGCCAGTTCTGTGGGGAAGCGGTGGCGTTGGACTTGCCAGTCGCGGCCATCGGACAAATTTTGGAAATGGGCATCGTAGGTGGCGACCATGCCTTTGTTACGGCCACTTAGACTTGCAGCCGGATATGAAATCAATAGATAACGCGCCTGGATGGTATCTAACAAGCGTGTGCTGGCACTTTTGTCGATTTGTTCCAGACAAGGCAGCGTTTTGAGAATAAAGGCGAGATCGACGGGTTCTGCGGGGGGATTGTGCAGAATGTCACGCACGTCGGCACGGCCGTTTATCCCCACAAGTTCCATAAATGCTGTCACAAAAGCCATGCTATCCGCATAAATATCATATGCTTGATAAGTGGTTTGCTGATCAAAAGGCATCCACGGCCAGGCCAATGGGTTCAGCCCGCAGGCGAGGTCGAGCACGCTTGTTATCGGGGGCAAATCCGCCAAGATGGTTGTGTAAAAATCGTCGAGAATGGGCAGGCGTTCTTGTGTGGAAGCGTGCCAGCGCATGATTTGGCGGCAAGCGGCACGCAAGGCTGCGGGATCATGGGCACTGGCTGCCAGCAAAGCTAACCCTTTGTCGTAGTTGGGTGTGCCGTCTAGATAGGCACCACCGACTTGATGCAGCTTGTTTTTGGTGGCTTTAACGGCCGTTTTCAAAGACGGCCGTTTCTCCAATTCAATGGCCCCCAACGCACGCACTAAATCTGGGCTGACATGTTTGTACTTGCTGCTGGCTGTGATGGTTGTGGTTAGCTTGTCGAGTTGTGGGTTATTGCTCATGGTTATGATGCTTGTATTTATGCAAGCTAAAGAATTGTTTCGGTAATAGAATTTATCAAAGATTGCACAGATGACGCAGATTTTTGTCCTGTAATTCGCCAAAATCTGTGCAAACTGAGCAATCTGTTGATTACCGTTTTATTTTATGAAGTTTCATGATACAAGCTCAGAGACGTCTAAGTTGTTGTATTCTGCTCTCAAATTTTGCATCAAGCGTGTCATGAAACGCAGGTTGTGGATGGTGGCCAGGCGGAAATAGAGATGGTCATTGAGATTATAAAGATGATGTAGATAGCCTAACGAATAATTTGTGCAGCAGTGACAATCACAATATGGATCTAGCGGAAGACTTTTTTTGATATGTTTTTTGTCTTTTATATAGACATAGCTGAACCAATCGGAACCATGTAAAGCGGTATGGGCTGGGTCTACGCGGAAAATATGTAAACGGCCGTTGCGTGCATCACGGGTGGGCAGGGTGCTGTCGAACAGTTCGTAGCCCATTTGGACACAGTGGCTGATGCTGGCGGGATGGCCCACACCGAGCGCATGTAGCGTGAATTGAGATGGCACAAGTTCGCGAGTTAAGCCCAGCATATCGGCCAATAAATTGCCATCTGCATCCAACGGCCAGCCCCCATAGCCAAACCCATCAAAGCCAATCCCAAGCAATTCGGTGGCACATTCGCGGCGC
>CAYGMR010000783.1:0-1859 GCA_964350725.1 uncultured Ardenticatenaceae bacterium
ATACACACCCAACAACCTGGGCGAAGATAACTGCGTGGTTGTTACGCCGGCAATTGACGGTCATTCAGCAGCAGAACAAACAGGCAAGCAAATAGATGATTAAGATAGCCATTGTTATCCTCTCAGAAATGGAAGAGCACCAGGATTTGGGCCGCGTGGTCAACGCCTTGCAAACCGCCCGCGAATTCAAGGAAGCTGGTGATGAGGTGCAAATTATTTTCGATGGCGCTGGCACGGTATCGGCCGTTACTCTGGCCAACCCCGAAGATAAACGCCACCAACTGTATGCCCACGTCGAGGACAAAGTTGCCGGTCTATGCCGCTACTGCGCCAAAGCATTCCATGTTTACGACAAAGCAGAGGAACTGAATCTGCCCTTTCTCTCCGAATACCACCAGCACCCCAGCCTACGAGCGCGGGTTGCCGATGGGTATCAGATCATCACCTTTTAGTCTGAACCGGATAGCACTATGGCCGAAACAAAAAAGCTGCTGACCGCCTTCTTTGAGCCTTCGCGCTCCGTACCCATGTTCATCATTGGCACGGCGGCGCTTTCTCTGGCCCTCCAGGCAGCATATGATTTCGCCAACGATCCCGGCCATTTTCAGGGCGGGTATTGGCTGGCAATCGGGTCTCTGTTCGTTGCCATTATGATTTTGCTCGTAACGGCCGTCCGGCAGCGCTACGCAGTGGGACAAGTTAGCATGACGCAGGAAAAACCGCCCCGCGAGCAAATGGGGCTGATCCTGATGACCGATGTCGCCGGGAAAAACGCCCGTGACGCTATCGAGTATTGCCTACCAACACTTAAACATTGTTGGATCATTGCCACCCGCGAGTCATTAGAAACAGCGCAGGCGCTGGCTGCACAATATCAGAATCAAATTGCTAACATTTATTACGGCGAACTCAGTTACCTGGTTGATCCAGATCAAATTCAAGCCACTTATGACACGGCCGTTCGCATTTTTGACACCGAAACCGAGGCTGCTGGCTTGCAGCCTGACGAAATTGTAGCCGACATCAGCGGCGGTACGAAACCGATGACGGCTGGCATGACGTTGGCCTGCCTGGCTCGCAACCGCGATATGCAGTTTATGAAAAAGCCGCGCGATGCGTCTGGTCATGTACGGCCCGGAACGATTGCGGAACCTATACGCGTTGACACCACATTTTTATTATCCAGAGGTTAAAAAACAGTTATGCCCACACCAACAGTTGCACAAAAGAGTATCAACACCATCCGCACGCTGGCGATGGACGATGCGCAAGCTCTGCTTGCTGCGGAACGGCGCGTGATTCGGTTTGATTTGGAAACGGCCGTTGCCAATGGTTTGCGTCGGCTGACGGGGAGACAACTATGACCCTTCAATACTGGTTTATGTTACCCATCTCCATCCTCATCGCCACTGTTGCCATGGCTTCAGGAGTAGAAGGGGCGACCTTTTTCTCGCCGCTCTTTATTCTGGCGCTCGGCTTTCCTCCCGATGTCGCCATCGGCATTGGCCTGATCACAGAAGTGTTCGGTTTCGCCAGCGGCCTTTTCGCCTACGCCCGCAAACGGCTGATTGATTACCGCTTGGGACTAAGTTTGCTCATAGCTACCATACCGGCGGCATTAATCGGCAGCTTTTGATTGCCGTTATACAGCTTGCGCGCTCTGAAGTGCAGCTGCGGCTCACCCGAAACGGCGCGCACGGCAGCACTGCAAAGTGCCTCCATTTTCTCGTGATGCTTAGTGTGTTGCGCTGACTCGGTCATGCTGTTTAGCTACCTGTACTGCCCGCGTTATTCGAGCCTGCCATGTTCTGCATGTCAACCGCATAAGACTCAGGCAGTTCAGCATCAAAACAGCGCTG
>CAYGMR010000784.1:0-1852 GCA_964350725.1 uncultured Ardenticatenaceae bacterium
AGCGGGATTTGGTTTCTGGGACAGGTTCATGGCCAAGCTCCGCAAAATGAACCGCCCTATGGTGCTGTTCTCTTACTATTTGTGAGTGCGCTGGCATTATGGTTTGGTCGCCGCGTACCAATGCCTGCTACCGTCGAAGTTCATGACGATTCGGGTTCAACTTCAATTTTTGCATTGAGGTTTGCTGCGCTGCCGGATGTGGATTTCACCTGGCGCTTGTTGGCTTTGTTTGGTGCGATTGGATTGTCCATTTTTACTTTATGGCGCATTCCACAATTGACAGCGACGGATAGTTATACGGCCGTTACCCTAACCTGGTTGGCTGCATTTTTGCTCTTTGCTTTAGCCGTTCTCCATCCCCGCGAACATTCAATTGATTGGCGTGCCAAAGTGTCTGCACATCGGTGGACGATTTTTTCGCTGATCTTGATTGCAATCGTAGCGCTTATTTTGCGTGCCTGGCAAATTGGAACCATTCCTTTCACGCTCGGCGGCGATGAAGCCTCGCAAGGGCTGGAAGCGCTGCGTGTCTTGAACGGCGATTTGCGTAATCCGTTCACAACCGGCTGGCTGGGTGTGCCCACGATGAGCTTCTTTTTTAACAGCCTCTCCATCAATTGGATGGGCAGTACGATTAGTGCGCTGCGTTTGCCGTGGGCGCTTATCGGTACTGCGACGGTTGTGGCGACGTTCTTTTTGGTGCAGCAGTTACATGGCACTAAATTGGCTTTGGCAACGGCCGTATTGCTCGCCACCTACCATTACCACATCCATTATTCACGCTTGGGTTCTAACCAGGTTGCCGATCCGTTTTTCCTGACTTGTGCGCTTGTTTTTATGGTTTATGGTTTGCAAAAACAGAGTCGGTTGGGATGGTTGTTAGCGGGTGCCATTGCGGGCGTTGCTTTTTACTTTTATGCGGGTGCACGTCTGACGCCAGTTGTGATGACGGCCGTATTGGGCTATCTGTTCATCTTGTCACCGCGTGAATTTTGGCAGAAAAACCGTGTGGGTATTTTCATCATGGTCGGCGTGTTTTTGATCGTGGCCGCGCCGATGATGCAATATGCACTACGCTTCCCCGGTGAGTTTAATGCACGCCTGAATCAGGTGGGCATCATCCAAAGCGGCTGGTTGGTCAATGAAGTTGAGGTGCGCGGCACCTCGATGCTCTCAATCCTCTGGGATCAATTCCAGCGTGCGGCGCTGGCCTTCAACTATTATCCCGACCGCACAGTCTGGTACGGATTAGCTGAACCGCTGCTCGATCCTATATTCGGTAGCTTCTTCTTGCTCGGTTTGCTTTATGGGACCATTCAATTATTTGATCGTCAGGCTGGCCCGCGTGTGGCTCCTTTTGTAGCCTGGTGGTGGGGTGGCATGTTGTTAGGCGGCATGATGACGGAAAGTCCGCCATCGAGTCAAAGACTGATTACGTTGGCGGTGCCGGTCTGCTTTTTTATCGCCTATGCGCTATGGGAAATATTGCTTTTAGCGCAGCAATTATTTCGACGCTTGCCAGTAAACGTGTTGATGGCGGTTTTCTTAGGCATGTTTGCCTTTACAAGTTTGACAACATATTTTGTGGACTATACGCCCCAACGCCGCTATGGTGGACACAATGCTGAAATGGCAACGCAGATCGCCCCCATTTTGAATGCCCAAAAAGCAAACAGGCGCTTTTATTTTGTGGGTGCACCCTGGATGTATTGGGGCTTTGCCACGCTGCCTTATTTGGTGTCCGATGCTGATGCCCAAGATTTAGAGGAGCCGCTGCAGCACCCCTTAGACCCAGCGCTGCTGCCAACTGATAAAGACACGACCTTTCTTGTTATACCACCGCGTCAAGCTG
>CAYGMR010000785.1:0-1850 GCA_964350725.1 uncultured Ardenticatenaceae bacterium
CTAAATATCCACTAACTAGCCAATGTTGGCGGAGAATTTTCGTTGTAACATGCTCATCAACAGAAGGAGTATAACCATGAACGATCATCAACCTTGGGAATTTACCTGTAAAACATGTGGCGCTCACAAATTAACCGTCACGCGAGTTTGGCACATCCTCGCCGGACCGGATAGTGAAACCTGGCAGGAATGGGGCCCGCTCGAAGCGAATCATCTCTGGCGCTTTGAATTCAAGGAAAAGATAAACAAAGCCGAAAATGATGAAGTTAATCGATTGGACTACCGTGGGGATTTCTTCGAGTATAAACAGGAACTATAGTGGAAAGAAGCCTATTCCCATTCTATAAGTTAACTAATAATGAACGGCCGTTGCCTGCTGAGGCCATACAGGCAGGATCAGATTCCCCTGAGCGTGCTTTGAGAAATTTGGGTGTCGGTACACCCAAATAATGTTTTAACTACCAACTATCTGGGGATTCTACGTAAATGTCGCCATTTTCAATTTTGACGGTAAAGGTAGGCACCGGGGAAGTAGCTGGCAAGCAAAGCGCTTTGCCGGTACGCACATCAAAACGGGCGCCATGTCGCGGACACTCAACTTCACATCCCGTAAGTTCGCCATCTTCAAGGGGACCGCCATCATGGGTACATAGGTCAGCAATGCAATAAAATTCACCATCGATGTTAAACACAACAACGGTTTCTTCTTCAAATTCATGCCACAGACGTTCGCCTGGGGGAATATCTTCAACGCGTGCAATTTTGATAAATTCTGTCATAGGAGATTTAGTGGGTTTTATTTAATGGTAGGGTTGTAGGTTTCAAAAAATGTGTCTCTTACTCTGCCAACTTTGTAATTGTGCCTCATCCATCGCCGCGCATTGTGCCGGGGTCAGGCAGGCCATATGCGCCCGCTTTAAGCACTTTGAGCGATAACAAGGCACATTTTATGCGTGCCATGCTCAAAGGCACACCGATTAAATCCAGCAACTCTTCCTTGGGAAATTCTTTAACTTCGGTTAAGGTTTTGCCTTTAATTTCTTCGGTGAGCAAAGAAGCTGAGGCTTGGCTGATGGCACAGCCATCACCACTCCAAGCCGCTTCGGCAATACGGCCGTTGTCATCCAAGCGCACATCAATGCGAATCACATCGCCACACAGTGGATTATCTTCTTCATAGGAAAAATCTGCGGGGTCTAACTCGCCAAAGTTTAGTGGGTTTTCATATAGATCGATTATTTGTTCGCGGTAAATATCACCATTCATGAGTTTAATTATAAACGAAAAACCTGACGAACGCGATGTAAACCAGCAACTAACTTATCAACCTCTTGTGTTGTCGTATGGAGATAAAAGCTAGCACGGGCTGTGGCGCCTAAATTGCATTTTTTATGCAGTGGCATGGCACAATGATGTCCAGCCCGAATGGCGATGCCTTCTTTGTCTAATATTTCGGCAATATCGTGGGGATGAGACCCTTTTAGTGTAAAGGCAGCAACGCCTCCTTTTTGCGCAATAGAAGGCCCCCAAACGCGTAAACCTGGAATCTCACTAAGGGATTCCAAGGCATAGTTCGTGATGAATTGTTCGTGGGCATGAATGTTGTCCATGCCAAGATCAGTGAGATAATCAACGGCCGTTCCCAAACCAATCGCTTCAGCAATCGCCGGGGTGCCGGCTTCAAACTTATAGGGCAGGTCGTTCCAGGTAGCGCTTTCAAGCTCGACACGCAAAATCATGTCGCCGCCGCCCATAAACGGGGGCATAGCTTCAAGCAGTTCACGCTTGCCGTACAAGATACCAATGCCTGTAGGCCCACACATCTTATGACTGGAAAACGCCATGAAGTC
>CAYGMR010000786.1:0-1848 GCA_964350725.1 uncultured Ardenticatenaceae bacterium
ATGATAAATGATCCTATTCTCGTTAATGATTGGCACCCCGTGACAACTCTCGCCGCACTCGACCAACAAAATCCCCTGCGAGCACGTTTGCTCGATGAGGATATAGTTATCTGGCAAAACGAGGGTCATCTGTATGCTTGGCAGGATTTATGTGTCCATCGTGGGGCGCGGCTCTCCTTGGGGTCGGTGCAAAATAATCGGTTGGTCTGCCCATATCACGGCTGGCACTATGCTAGCAACGGCCGTTGTGTCCATATCCCTGCCCATCCTGAGCAAAAACCACCCGACAAAGCGCAGGTGAAAACATACCAAGCACAAGCAAAATATGACCTGGTTTGGGTCTCTCTAGGCACACCAACCCACACAATCCCCTTATTTTCAGAATGGCAGGACCCGCGTTTTCGCACCATTTTGTGTGGCCCCTATACGTTTGAGGCCGCCGCCCCACGGGTAATTGAAAACTTTCTCGATGTAGCCCACTTTCCTTTTGTACATGCAGGCTCGTTGGGCGATCCCACTCATCCCGAAATTGCCGATTATGCAGCCCACATTACCGCCGAGGGCGTTGTAGCTGAAGACATCACTGTCTGGCAGCCAGACCCTGACGGTACGGGTCAGGGTGCAGCGGTGACCTACACCTATAAGGTGCTGCGCCCGTTGGTGGCCTATTTTGTAAAAACCAAAGGAACGACCTTTGCTGCCTATTATGCGGTGTCTCCCGTGGCCCCATTGCAGACCAAAGGCTGGGTGTTGCTGGCCATGAATTATGCTTTTGAGCAGCCAGAAAATGAATTACGTGCGTTTCAAGATGCGATAACCGCTGAGGATATTCCTATTGTCGAATCACAACGTCCAGAACTTTTACCACTCGATTTACAAGCAGAGCTGCATTTGCGCAGTGATCGCACCGCCATCGCCTATCGACAATGGTTGAATATGCTAGGATTATCATTTGGCACCAGTTGAGTTAGAGTTCAATTAGGTTCAGCATCTGGGCTGCGCGACAGAGTCGTTACGACAAGCTTGTTCATCCGTGATCTTTATGTGCTGAGCAAGGCTCTTTCTAGCCAATCGAGGGCACGGCCGTCACGGATCATCTCTGGCGTCACACGAATAATAAGCCAGCCGTATAACGCGGCCTCATTGTACTTTTCGCAATCGCTTTCAAATCTTGCGGGATGCGCATGACCCTTGCTGTAGCCCTTGTCCGTCTGCATCCAGATACCACCTTCCACTTCACAAGCGACCAACTGCTGCTTCCAACAAAAGTCGAAGCGCCAACGCCGGTTGGCATGAAACTGATACTCTAACTGCGGTTCCGGCAGCTTGATCAATCGAATCTGATCTAGAAGAACATTATTCCAATTAATATGGCTGCTCGTTGACTTCCGCAGCTGCTTTGACCGCTTGCGCTTCATCCACAGATATTAGCACAAACGTTCTGTTTTTGCGATTTTTTTTCACACCTCTCTTCTGTTTGTGCAACCCTTGCCCTGCGCCCTTCAAATAGATATATTTATCACTTTATCCTTTCTCCCAATAGCCTTTTTAACTGCCCGGCACAATTGCAAAATCAAATTCGCCAACTGCGTTAGAATACGCTGTCACGGTGCCACTGCATGTTGCGCGGTTGATGAAGAAGTAGTTGGTCAGCACGTCGCCAAGCCGATTCTCGATGAGTTCTGCTGAGGTGACATTGAGATAATCTGGTGGCGGTGTGGGCGTAAAGTAAGGGGTTGTCGATTCAAAAACGTCGTAGATGCAGCTTGTGTTGGCATCTTGCCAGGATAGCGAGACATCATCGGGCGCAACGGCCGTTATCGCCACCCCCCACAACTCATACGCACC
>CAYGMR010000787.1:0-1848 GCA_964350725.1 uncultured Ardenticatenaceae bacterium
CTTTCTTACTAACAAAATCACATGAGGCTCTTTTTGTCTACCTTTTTCCTTTAAGAGTTTTTATTACACCCCCAGTCAATTTCCCCCTTGACAAGGTTGTTACATCTCTGGTAAAATGTCGGCTAATAGTACCCGAGTACCAGCCCTATTTGGAGTACTTTGTTCAAAAGCGTAGTAACATAATTTTCAACCCAGTCAGAAAGCCATATCCCCGAGTAGTAGTGCACACACGGAACGGATAAAAAGCGCAGTCGTTTAACATCAAAGACAGCCACCGTATCTCAAACGTCTGAGTCCAGTTAGGTAATTAGTTTAAAACCTTTTGGTGCATATAATTGATAAATTAAATTCAACTTGACACAACAATCTTATACCAGATATAAATTAGCGTTGCCCATGTTTATGGCAGCTGCAACTTTTGTGCGTGAAGTAAGCATATCTTGAAACAAAAAACTATTGAGCATACTCTGAATTAAAGAGCGACATAGGGATTTGTTTTTGTATTAAACATTTAGTAGTGTGATATACAAGTTTTGAGGAGCTAACTCAAGTGGCACAGTCAAAAGACCGATACGAGCTTTTCGACAAAATAGCATTGTCGGACTACTAAGTGTATTAAAACTGGAAGAAAAATAAAATAAAGGTGCTGTGTAATCGGACGCCAATCAGAACACACAACACCTAGGCAAAAGAGTGAGTTGAAAGCAAATACGTTGACGTATTTGTCATTCGATCATACCCACTTTTTTGTATTTAAATTCTATCAGCAAACAAGGTAATTGAAAAGAGTAGCAATTGCCACACACTACAGCAATCTTCTGTAGCAAGCTATAAACAAAAATTTTTGACACGAAGCATGTCATAATGGGCGGAGCGTGCCTACATAAAAACGAAAAAATTATGTTGAAATGGTTGCAAATTGGTTTGTTGGGGCTGCAAGGGTTTGTTGCAGTAATAGTCAGTTACTTACTTTTATTGTCTCATGCGGCGTTCAAAGCACCACAGAAAACAGTTATTAGGAAACAATCTCCTATCAATAAATTCTTAATTCTCATCCCCGCTCACAATGAGGAATCATTGCTGCCCACTTTGTTGGATAATTTAGCAAATCTAGATTATCCCCAAACTATGTATGTGATTCATATCGTTGCGGACAATTGTACTGATAAGACAACGGCCGTTGCCCAACACAACAATTTATCCATAAATGTATACGTACATGAACGCAGCAACGATAAGTTACGGGGCAAAGGCTATGCCTTGCAATGGTTAATCGAGCGCCTGAACGTGGCCAAGGTTAAGTATGATGCCGTTGTTTTCTTAGACGCCGATTCGCTTGTTTCGTCAAATTTTTTACGCGTGATGGATGCACGGCTTCAACATGGCGAGCGTGTCATTCAGGCATATTATGCTGTGCGAGAGCCAGGACGTACTTGGAATATTGGCTTGCGCTACGCGGCATTAACGCTCGTCCATTATTTGCGGCCTCAGGGCCGCATGGTTTGGGGGACATCAGCTGGATTAAAAGGGAATGGCATGGTGTTTGCCCACTCCATAATACACCAACATACCTGGTCAAACGAATTGGCTGAAGATATTGAATTGCATATGCAACTCATTCTTGAAGGCGAGCGTGTAACTTTTGCACCTGATGCCATCGTTTGGGCCGAACTGCCCGCTCGTTTAAATAGAAACCGTTCCCAACATACACGTTGGGAACGTGGGCGCTTGCAAATGGCAAGACGCTTTGTGCCAACTCTTATACAAACAGCATGGAGAGAAAGGCGCAAAGGCAACAAGCCACAAGCTTTCCTTTTTCTTGACGCTGCTGCTGAATTAATCATCCCC
>CAYGMR010000788.1:0-1836 GCA_964350725.1 uncultured Ardenticatenaceae bacterium
CACCGATTTTATTGTTATTCATCAGTTCAGCGGCAATCTTAATTGTGTCATCAGCATGAACTTTGAATGGGTCTTTGGTCATGATGTCGCGTAGCTGTAATTTTGCCAGCAAATAATTCATTTCCCACACATTTAAAGTGGTTGCTTCTGAGGGTTCTGCCTGGCGCACATCACTACGAGTCACGATCCCAACCAACTCGCCATTTGAATTTGTTATGGGAAGACGCCGAATCTTGTTGCTCCGCATCAGCTTGTGTGCGTCCAACATGCCCATGGTGGGTCCTGCTGTAATCACATTGGTTTGCATCCAATCTTTGACCAAATAATGTTTCATCAACCTGTCTCCTCTTCTTTGTCTTTTGGCTGTCCTATCCAATCCAGAAGTTTGGATGCCTGCCTTGTATGATCTGCTCTTCGCGCCCCACTAAAATGGGCGGCGCACTTCAGCATTACCGCGCCGTTTATGGTCCGTGCCCTCGTCATTGTTCTTGCCTAATTTTAACACATATCCACGATCACTGATCTCTAATCCTTGATGCGCATTATAAAAAAAGGTGTGGCTGTCGGCATTTGCCGACAGCCACACCCTTGTGAGTGAGTTGTACTGGTAGTTCTATGATCCCTAAGGAATCAAAACGGTGTCGATGACATGAATGATACCGTTGGATGCAGGGATATTGTAGATGAGTACTTTGGCACCATTGACGTCGATAATATTGCCATCGTTTGTATTAACAGTGAGCGGACGGCCGTCTAATGTTGTAATGAATTCGGTCGTCGCGATTTGATTGCGTGATAGTGAGTCACTTATCACATGGAATAACAAAATGTTTGTTAATTCACCTTGCGGGTCAGCAAGCAGGGCATCAAGTGTTGCCTGCGGGATATTGGCGAAGGCCGCATCTGTCGGGGCGAAGACGGTGTAATCGCCTGGTTGAGCAAATGTATTGGCCAGACCTGCGGCGTTCAGTGCGGCGAGTAAAGTATTGAAACTGCCATTAGTGGCAGCGATTTCAGCAATTGTTTGGGTAGGTTCGGCCGTTGCAACATCTAGTTCATTTTCTTCGACGACAGCCTCTACATTTTCTTCGGCCATATCAATGATTTCCACTGTGGGATTGGCAATAGCTTGGGGAACCAACACAGCATCAATCACGTGGATAATGCCATTTTTGGCAGGAATATCAGTGACAACAATTTGACTATTGTTGATAAATGCACCTGCATCAGATGTACTTACATTTAATGTTTCACCTTGCAGTGCAGTTAGAGAACTGCTGCCTATTACGGCTGCACTGTTAAGTTCACCATTGACGACGTGATAGAGCAAAACCTGGCTCAATGCACCTTGAGGGTCGGCTAGAAGAGATGCAATTGTACCGGGGCTTGCAGATTCAAGAGCTGCAAAGGCTGCATCTGTCGGCGCGAAAACAGTAAAGCTGTTGTCGGCATTAGCAAGTGTGTCGGCGAGGCCGGCAGCCACAATGGCAGTATGTAATGTGCTGAAGTTTTCATCAGCAGCCACGATATCAACAATGTTTTCTTTTACCACTTCTTCAGCTGCGGCTGAGCCAAAAAGAGCCAATAAGAAAACGAGTACAAGTGAAAGTGAAAGAATAGATTTTTTTTGCATGATTTTATCTCCTTGCGCAAATATTTTTTGATTAGTGTGTGGGAGCTGCGCTTTTTTGAATTTCCCGCTCACACAACCATGTTAGTAAATTGCACAGGTAATGAAAAGGTATTGCAAAGAAATATGAGAAAGAATTCATAGTTTGGGTTGGTGGCAACCAAAATGCAAACAAGGCAAAGTTGTTTTTTGTAACTATACAGGTG
>CAYGMR010000789.1:0-1836 GCA_964350725.1 uncultured Ardenticatenaceae bacterium
GCAAAGGCGGTTTTTCTGTGGGCTGATCGGGTGGTTTGGGGATGGGAACGGCCGTACTAGGCTCAGTCAAAGTGGTCGTTGCTTGAACCGGCAGATCATTACTTGCGCCAACCTGAAACGTCTCTTCAACCTGAGCCACAGTTGTCACATAAAAGAAAGCGAGCAAAAGAAGAGGAAAAACAACACTCAACCATAAGCCATATTTTTTCATTGTCCATGAATATACTGCAAACAGGAAAGATTTTCACGAATAAAAACGGCCTAAATTCGTGAAATTCGTGTCATTCGTGGCAAAAATTCTTATACAAAAACCAAAACTTCACTGATAACGGACTAATACTCCTTAATCTCTGTGAAACTCCGTGTCTTCTCCGTGATCCTCCGTGTAGCCATAAAATTCGTGACAAAAATCAGAACAGTGTAAAATCCGCCCCCATGAACCGCGCCCGACACCTACTCAAATCATCCGTCATCGTGATCCTCTTCTTTGGATTAGGTAAACTTACCGGCCTTGTGCGCACACGCTTGGTCAGCACGACCTTTGGCGCCAGTGCTGCTTTCGATGCGTTTACGGCCGCTAACCAACTGCCAGAAGTTTTCGTCACAGTGATCGCCGGTGGCTCAATGGCCGCTGCGTTTATTCCGGTCTATTCTGCTTATTTGACAAATGAAACACAGCGTAAAAGTGCGCGTCTAGCCAATACCATTCTCACATTGGTCATTCTCATCTTGGGTACGATTTCTTTGTTAGGTGCAATCTTTGCGCCCTGGTTGACGCGAGTCGTGCTGGTACCCGATTTTCCACCCGAAACACAGTTATTAACAGCTCAAATAATGCGTGTCATTTTAATTCAGACGACGTTGTTTGGTATCAGTGGTGTCTTGAGCAGTATTTTGAATGCGCACCAACATTTTGCATTGCCGGCACTGGCTCCAGTTGCCTTAGATATTGGTTATATTTTTGGTCTATTATTTTTGGTGCCGACAATGGGGATTATGGGGCTGGCTTGGGGAACCGTGATTGGGGGCGTGCTGCACATCGTGATTCAATTACCGGCGTTATGGCGCTATAAGTATCGTTATCGTCCCGTCCTTGATATTCATATGCGCGGTGTGGCCGAAATCGTGCGTTTGATGGGACCCCGTATCGTAACATTGGGAACCATCCAGATTGCAGATTTGTTCATCATTCGGCTGGCTTCCGGTCTGGCTGTGGGCAGCACGTCCGGCTATTTTTATGCGTATGGATTGATGCAACTACCGGAGACGTTGTTTGGCACGGCCGTTGCTCTTGTCGTCTTCCCCACCCTAGCTGAATTGTTTAACGCTGGAGACATCAATGGCTTAAAAAAGATGGCTGTCAACACCCTGCGCATCATCTGGTTCCTTACCATTCCGGCCGCGGCGGGCTTGGTTTTGTTAGGACGGCCGTTAATCAGGCTGTTGTTGGGTGGGGGGGCATTTGATGAAGCGGCCGTTACGCTTGTCTACACCGTGTTAATTGTATTTAGTGTGCGTGTGGTCAGTGAGGCCACTTTGGAAATTGTTGCGCGTCTCTTTTATGCCCAACATAACACCAAAACACCGATGTTTGCCTACCTCGGTTGGCTGATTGTGAATGTGGCTTTGGCCTATTTGTGGATTGATACGCTCGGTATTGTGGCCTTGGCCTTAGCGAGTACGATTTCATTCACGTTGTTGGCAGCCGCTTTATTCCTCTTGAATCGCCGTGCCTTAGGCAGTTTAGATGAACGTTCTCTGGCGCTTACTGCAGGCCGTTCGATTTTAGCTACGTTGGGGATGTTGAGCATTATCCTGGTCGGCTATGCTGCCTTT
>CAYGMR010000790.1:0-1823 GCA_964350725.1 uncultured Ardenticatenaceae bacterium
GAGCATAATCTTCGATACCAAATTTTTCCGCTATTTCAAACTCTGGATTGCGGTTACGCCCCCAGCACCCTTCAAGACGTTCTCGATCGACCCAGCCTTCACGCTCAGGTAACGTCTCAGGTAATAGCTTTGCACACAAGGGGCGTAACAACCGCTCATCTACATTAGATTTGCTTTGCACAATCGGCATATATTTTTTAAGTTGCGACTTGGGGCGCTGCCCGATTACTTCACCTGTGATGATAAAATCAAAGCCATGCTCATCCATCCATGCTTTTGCACGCGACACCATAAACACTTTACAGTCTAAGCACGGGTTTAAATGACCGCCATAGCCATACTGCGGATTAATCACAATATCTTTATATTCTTCGACGACATCAATAATATGCAGCTTGATGCCTAACTGCTCAGCGGTCCATAAAGCATTATTACGCTTACGCTTCGCTTTGTCTTGCTTACGTATGGCGTGAGTATGTCCTTCGACACAAAATCCGGTGAAAAAGTTAATGCCTTCGACATGAACACCTTGCTCAAGAATTAATTTGGTGGCCAGCATGGAATCTAAGCCACCTGAAATAAGGGCTACCGCTTTTCGAGTCATTTTTTCGCTTTACTTTTCAACTATCTTACAATGGGTTTCTTTCACAAAAAACGCAACCACAAAGCCCAGCGCCAAACACACCGGTAACGCCAACATCGCATCGCGATACGCATCGACCGAATAAATTCGCACGCCATCAACTAGTGTACCATCCCAATTCAAATCTAAAAACAAGCCAATAAGCGGCTGAAACACGGCGGCAATAATAATCGATGCCATATTGGCAAATGCAAGCGAAGTACCTGCCACACGACGCGGATTAATTTCGCCAGCAAGCGCATAGGATACCGCCACGCCAGTATTAGACACGCCATATAAAAACATAATCAAAAACAACATCGGCACGGATAGGCCTGGCATATACAACGCAGCAACCATGGTAATCAAACTAAAAAAGGCTGACCCGATCATCACTGGAAGTCGCCTTGAAATCCGATCTGATAACATACCGGCCAGTGGCCCACCCACGGCCCAACCTAAAAAGATACAACTAATTGCTTCTGCTGCCGTGGTTTTGGGTAAACTATTATTGTGGGTTACATAAGTGGCGCCCCACAATTCTGCAAATGCTCCGGTAGGCGCATAAATCAAACCAACATATAAACCATTCAACCAACTTTGCGGATTTTTAAAGACTTCTAATAGGGCATGCCACATATCAATGTGACTACCTAACTTTTCACTTGGCTGCTCTGACTGTGGCATTTCACCTGGGTGGTCACGTACAATCAAACCGATGAGTACAGCAATCAGCATTAAGATGCCACCAATTAAAAACATTGTGGTGCGCCAACCCAGTGCATTGACTACAGTAGCTAGCGGGCCAATGCCCAGTGCCGCACCAAACATGCCTAGCGCTTGAGTTAATCCCGCTAGCAAGCCAATGCGAGTGGCACAAAACCACATCGTGGCTAATTTCAGCGCACCTACAAACGCAAAAGCAGCACCGAAGCCCATTAAAAAGCGGCCAATTTCAGCCATAAACAAGCCTTGCGCCATACCAAAGAAAATACAACCCACACCACAAATGGCAGCAGTGGCCGTCAATAGTTTGTGCGGACCAAAACGGTCTACCAGCACCCCTACTGGCATTTGCATAATAATGTAAGGCCACAAGAACATGCCCGAGAGCACACCTAAGCTGGTGGCATTGACGTGAAAAGCTTGCATCAGCTCGGGAACAACCACTTCAGGTGCAACTCGCCCAAGGTATTCAGCA
>CAYGMR010000791.1:0-1816 GCA_964350725.1 uncultured Ardenticatenaceae bacterium
CAAGGCTGAGATTGTGCGCGAATTATTGGATGGCAGAAAAGGCCGTTCCTTGCTGATTGGTGAAGGTAATAGCGATGTACTCGCTGGCCACGCAGTTGACCTGTTTGTGGGCTATGGTGGTGTTATCAAGCGGCAAAACGTTTTAGATAATGCACCCGCCTACTTACACACACCCAGTCTCGCGCCCCTCCTTGCACTTGCTGCTGGGCCTGCCGCCTTAAGGCTTTTACAAGGAACAACCTACCAAGCCTTGAGCAAAAAAGCATTCCACCTCATAAACAACCATGCAATCACATTTAATGATCAACGTCTTGAGAAAAAATTCGAGCAGGCCGTTGAGAGTTTATTGTTTCCCCGTCAACCTTCTAGCAATAATGGATTAAATACGCCCAATTACTAATAATCTGTTGGAGAAAAAACCCATGTTTCACATTTTAGTGGCAGATGAATTAGATGCCGCTGGCTTGAACTGTCTGGAATTAGCCGAAGACATCACATTTAACCTTCAATTAGGGCTGAATAAAACCGAACTCCTCACACTCATTCCTACCTATGATGCCTTGATTGTGCGCAGCAGCACCCAGATTGATGCAGAAATACTTGCGGCCGGTAAAAATTTGCGCATTGTCGCCTGCGCCGGGTTGGGAGTCGACAATGTCGACACGCAAGCAGCAACGATGGCAGGCATCATCGTAATGAACACGCCAGAAGCCAATATCATTGCTACGGCCGAATATACAATGGCTCTCTTGTTAGCCAGCAGCCGTCATATCACAGTCGCCCATGCGACACTGCTGGCTGGAAAATGGGAACGGTCCCAATTTATTGGCACCCAGCTATACGAAAAAACACTCGGCATCATTGGCTTTGGCCACATTGGCCGTCTGGTAGCCAAACGTGCAAACGCTTTTGACATGCAAGTGCTGGTTTATGATCCCTATGTCTCCGAAGAGATCGGCCTTGAATATGGCATCACACTAGTTGATCTTGATGATTTACTGCCACAAGCAGATTACATCACTTTACATACGACGCTCCTAAACGAACCCGAAAGTATTATCAATGCAGAAACCATTAGCCAAATGAAACCGGGTGTGACCATCATCAACACGGCACGTGGCAAATTGATTGATACCGAAGACTTAGCGGCAGCACTGCGCAACGGCCGTATCAAAGCCGCAGCTCTCGATGTGTTTAGTCCCGAACCCCCGCTATCCGACAATCCCTTATTGGGTTTACCGAATGTGCTGCACACCCCTCATCTTGGTGCCAATACTGTGGAAGCCCAGCACGCTGTCGCTACACAAATTACTACCCAGGTGATAGCAGCCCTACGCGGCACCAATTTTGTTAACTGTATTAACATGCCATTTCAAGTTGATCAAGATGACTACGCGAATGCTCGGCCTTATTTATTGTTAGCAGAAAAATTAGGGGCACTGCATGCAGGCTTAGCTGAAGGGCAAGTACAGCGGGTCGAATTACAGGTGAAGGGGGAAATCGTCAACGATTTAATCCGTGGCATTGCCGCAGCAATTCTCAAAGGATTGCTAGAAAACAGCATCACCAAGCCAATCAACTACATCAACGCACCCGCTCTAGCCGATCAATATGGCGTCACTATCGTCCAAGCTACCAATATGAATGGACTCGATTATCCCAATTTAATCAGTTGTCGTGTGATTGCAGAGAAATCGCAACGGACTCTAGCCGGCGTTCTTTTTGGCGGCAGTGAACCCCGCATTGTACAAGTTGATCATTATCGCCTCGAAGCAAAGCCAGATGGTGTCGTTTTGATGATGCAAAACAAAGATGT
>CAYGMR010000792.1:0-1810 GCA_964350725.1 uncultured Ardenticatenaceae bacterium
ATGAAGTTCTGGTCAAAATACAGGCAACAACGGTGACAACAGGGGATTGTGAAATGCGTCGGATGCAGTTTCCGTACTATGTGCGGCTGCCAATGCGTCTATATGCAGGTGTGAGAAAGCCCAAAAGAATCACGATTCTCGGTAGTTATTTAGCTGGTGATGTTGAAGCCGTTGGTGAAGGTGTGCAGCGGTTTCAGGTGGGGGACGCGGTTTTTGGTACAAAGGGCTTTGGATTTGGCAGTTATGCAGAATATATATGTGTCTCTGAAAATGCACCCATCATTAACAAACCTGCCAATATGAGTTATGAAGAGGCTACGGCCGTTCCTCTCGGTGGTTTAGAAGCGTTGCATTTTTTGCGCAAAGCAAATATTCAACCTGGAGAACACGTATTGATTAATGGGGCGGGTGGTAGCATCGGCACATATGGCATCCAGTTGGCGAAATATTTTGGGGCGGAAGTTACGGCCGTTGACAGCACCCCCAAATTAGACACCCTACGCGCCATCGGAACTGATCATGTGATTGATTATACTCAGGAAGATTTTACGCAAAATGGGCAGATGTATGATGTGATTTTTGACATTATTGGCAAAAGTCCGTTTGCGGCGAGTATAAGCGTGTTAAATGAAAACGGCCGTTATCTCATCGCTAACCCCTCTGGCTTCATCCAATTTGTTCGTGGAAAATGGGTTTCGCGGGGTAGCAAAAAAGTGATGTTTGAGATGACCAGTCCCCAAACGGCCGATCTCAAATTCCTCAAGGATCTGATTGAGGTGGGGGAGCTAAAAACAGTCATTGACAAGGAATACTCATTGGAACAAATACCTGAAGCACACCGCTACGTGGAATCGGGACAAAAGGTGGGTAATGTGATTGTGACGGTGACACATGACGACTAAGAAAGCATTGATGGGATGAGTATGCAAGCGATTCGCGACAAAGGACAGATTTAGTCTGGACAGAAAGTGTTGATAAGTAGTTGATTTGGTTTGAGAAACGGCCGTTTATGGGAACGGCCGTTTTTACTTTGCAAACTGATGTAAAAAATACTTGACATGATGTATGATTTAGTTTACTATATGTATATTATACATTACTAACTGTAAAAATAACCCGACAATAGTGAGGAAAAAATGTCTTATCCAGAAAAAAACAATCTTGTATCTTTAATTAGCACATTGGCGATTTTTAGTTTCTACTTTTTCAATATCTACCAAATATACCAAGCAGGGGTGCCCAATACGGAGGCTATGCTAGCTACCATTGGCTTGTGGGTACCGGTCATCATCCTGACTGTCATTGTGCATGTTGTATTCAATGTTATTAATGCGATTGCCACCAATCAAGATGACGTGCCACCAGCCGATGAGCGCGACAAGCTGATTGAATTAAAAGCTACCCGAAATTCCCATTATCTGTTTATTGTTGGGTTTTTCACGGCAATGACGTTTTTGCTTTTTTCAACACCCCCATTTGTCGTCTTCAACTTACTTATCTTTGCCTTCATCGCTTCAGAACTGCTTGGCTATATTTCACAACTCTACTATTACCGTAGAGGTTTCTAACACGCATTGATTAATTGACATAAACTTTATTGTTTAACACAAATTAAGGCGAGAGCATTTTCAAGTGCGAACGCCCTAATGGAAGCCCGGCATTTTCAAATGCCAAATAAAACGAGGAAATGATGTCCTTTCAAGAAAAAAACATAACCGTTACATTAGTTAGTTTCTCACTCATTTTGACATTCTTTGTATACAGAGTGTTCCAAATGGTGCAAACTGACAGCTTTACCTCAGAGAACATC
>CAYGMR010000793.1:0-1804 GCA_964350725.1 uncultured Ardenticatenaceae bacterium
AACGATTTGCCAAATCGTTTTACAACCATCCGTCAAACTTTGTTTGATGGACTACCAGTTATGGTTTGACAGGCATCAACCAGATTTTTGCAGGGGGGAAATTGAGACGAACTGGTGTGTTTTTTTGAAATCGATCCAGGCTGGTGGGGTCACTGATCACCTCGATGGGCGTCACGGCCGTTCCTCCTCCCACATCCACTTTATAACGCACATATGTGCCAGCATAAACCTGCCCACAAATCTCGCCAGCGATACCATCGCCATCAAGACGCATCTCGACATTTTCGGGCCGAATCGTTGCCGTTACAGAGCCATCGGGACAATCAGATGCGTTCACCCCAATATTGCCAAGGGCGGTTTGTAAAATCGAGCCGTTTTTAATACCGGGAATAAAATTAGTGCCGCCGAAAAAACGGGCGATTTGGGGGGTCAACGGCCGTTCATAAAAATCTTGTCCAATGCCCACCTGCTGTAATTGTCCAGCAAAAATCAAACCGATCTGATCCGCCAAAATCACAGCTTCTTCCTGATCATGGGTCACAACCATCATCGTAATCGCCAACTGGCGTTGAATGCCCAAAATTAACTCGCGCATCTCATCGCGCAAATGCGCATCGAGGCTCGAAAGCGGTTCATCGAGCAGCAGCAGTTGGGGTTTCACAATCAGGGCGCGTGCCAAGGCGATGCGCTGCTGTTGGCCACCCGATAATTCTTGGGGCTTGCGCTTGCCATAGCCGGGCAGCTGCACCAATTCCAACATCGCATCTACCTGGCGCTGTACCTCTGGCCGTTTGATGCCCTTCATACGCAAACCAAAGCCAACATTATCCGTGACTGACATTTTCGGAAACAACAACGGGTTTTGGAAAACCATCACCGCGCCGCGCTTTTCCGGCGGCACAGACAAAACCGATTGTCCCGCAAACTTAATATCACCGCTGTCTGGCGACAACAAGCCGGCGATCATCTTCAAGACTGTCGTTTTGCCACAGCCAGACGGCCCCAACAACGCGGTAATACGCCCACTGGGGAGGGTCAGACTCATATCTTGGACAGCCTTGAAACGGCCGTCGTAACTCTTGCTCAAATGTTGCAATAAAACTTCAGTCATCGCTAATAATTAGTCATAAATTTATAGTTACACGGAGGATAAACGAAGACATCTGGAGAGAAATAAGGAAGGAGTGATCTGTGTAAACAGGCATTTTCTGCTTCGCAAATAGATTTGCGAAATATGCCGCCTCCAAAATCTCCGTGAAGCTCCGTGTCTGCTCTGCGGTTCTCCGTGTAAATTTTATTTTTGTTAAAAGTTGCCGATACTGCCAATGGCTGAACTACGACCAGCCAGGTAACGGGTCGTCACTAATAAAAATAAGATTGCGGGCGCGATAAAAACAACGCTCAAGGCGGCCGTGACGGCATTGTCGCCGCTGTTGGCGAAAGAGAAAAGTAAAACCGGCAGCGTGATGACCTGACCACCACCAATTAACAAAGTTAATATGTATTGGCTCCATGAAATGATAAATGCAAACAAAGCCCCCACTATCATGCCGGGATAAATCGCGGGCAGCGTGACATGATAAAAAACTTGTCTTGGGTTTGCACCTAATGTGCGTGCCTGCGCTTCATAGTCGGTATTGAAATTGGTGAAAACGCCCGCCAGGATCAACACCATATACGGCAGCACCGGCACTAGATGCACCAAAACCACACCCAGAAGTGTGTCGGCGAGGCCATATCTGATAAAGGCGACATGAATACCCATCGCCACCGCCAACACAGGCACAATCGTGGGGGCTAACAA
>CAYGMR010000794.1:0-1797 GCA_964350725.1 uncultured Ardenticatenaceae bacterium
GATGTTGGCATAGTGTGGGTGGCTTGTGCCGTTCTCACCTTGTAGGTGTTTTCCATGTGGCTGCAACCGCTTCTCAATGAGTGCCATAGCTGTGTAGAAATCGTTGGCGACCGTTTCATTGTGAATGTGGGTGTAAACCATTGTTGTGGTTAACCGCTTGTGACCCAACAACTGCTGGATCGTGGTCACATCACAACCGGCATTCACCAGTTGGGTCGCAAAGGTATGCCTGAGCATATGGGGTGAAACCTTCACTCCGGTGCGTTTGCCTGCTGCTTTAAGTCGGCAACGCACCAGGTCTTTGGACATCTGCTTATGGCGGTAGAGAAACAGATAATTGCTGTTGCCTGGACCACGTACTTCCAGGTACGCTTCTATTGCTTTTGTGGTCGCTTCTGTCAGGTAAATAGTGCGATCTTTCAAACCCTTGCCCTCTCGTATCATGAGTCGCTGCTGGGGCAGAAAAAGGTCATCCAGTTCCAAATCCTCCACCTCACACACCCGCAAACCACCTTGCCAGAGCAAGTAGAATACAGCCAGGTCGAGACGGCCGTTGCGAATAGCAGTCGGCGTTTGAGCTAATTCCATTCGTTGTACCAAGTCTTTTTGAACCAAATGCACCTGTTCATCGGTCAAAAAACGGGGCAAACTGTCACTTTGCTTCAATCCCGGCAGCGTCAACACTGACGCTGGTACAGCATAGCCGCGCTTTTGCAAAAAACGCAGCGTCGCCTGAAAAGTGTACAAATCCTGGTTAATACTGCTGGGTGCATACTCCTCCACTAGCTTTTCATCGATGTAATCATAGAGATGGTTTCTGGTGATAGCTGTCAAATTGCCACTGGTTAAACCGTCAATTTCGTAGTTTTTAGTATCGTCATCACTGTCGCACAGAAACAGCCACCGCCAGATACGGGTATGCTTGTGCCAGAATTGGTAAGTCGACACTGCCCGTCGTGAGAGTCGCCAGTTGGGTTGGCACAGATGCAGGAGATTGGTTAACTGCTCCAGCAGCCAATCCGGTAAACCTTCTTGATACCGCTCGGCATGACCGTAGGTTGTTATAGTTTGAACTTCTACCAAACCCCGTTCTTCCCGTAGAAAACGGCGAAACCAAGTTAGCGAATGGCGGCAGTTCCTTTCCCAAGTTGGGCTGCATCCCTTAGCCTGAATGTAAGCCATCGCCTTCTCCAGGTCATTTTTTAGATTCATCTGATCATGTAATTTCAGGTTTAAGCCCAACACATGCCCCGCCATTGGGATGCGATGCTGGTCAATAACTGCATGGGCAGCACCACCTTTAACTAGCCACTCCCGGTAACGTTCAAGCAGGGCTGCATTTTCAGCAGGCCAGCAAGACGTCGGCTGTGGCTCAGAACAGCCATCTGGCACTGGCGATAATGCTCGCCCTTTGCGCAGCGCTTTGTCATACCGGGTAGCAGCAGAGGTCGGGAATGTGTTTGTGTTCATTGCCATCCCTCCATTTGCTGCGTTGCTTTGTAGAAATCTTGCTTCACCTTGGGGTCATTAGCGGCGATGTAAGTTTGAGTAGTCGTTACCCAGGTATGGCCCATGAGTTTCTGAATAGTGGTCACCGGTACGTCAGCAGAAACCAAATCATTGGCAAAGTTGTGACGTAACTGATGCGCAGTGATATGAATACCGGCCGCTTCTCGATAGCGTTCCAATCGTTTCTGGATGCCAATGGCGGCTAAACCTTGCTGTTTGTAGTTGAGAAAGACCGCCGCACTTTCACAGATTGGTCGTTCGGCCAAATAGCAGCGCAGGACAAACGCC
>CAYGMR010000795.1:0-937 GCA_964350725.1 uncultured Ardenticatenaceae bacterium
GTACGCGCAGGCTTTGTTGGGCGATGGCTTTTAGGTCAACGGCCGTTAACTCATCTGCATGGGGAATAGAGCGTTCAACAAGATACCGGGACATGTTTTTCTCCCTTAAGTGCTTCAAAATTGTGGCTGTTTGCGACTGGAACAACCCTGCAAACAAACCCATGACCACCATAACAGAAAAGGCAACGGCCGTCACCCTCCCCCCCGGGAGGGAATGTGGACTGAAATCGTCATATAATCGGGTATAATGGTTTGATGAACGGCCGTAACATCCAAGATATACCCTATAACATCTCCCTCACCGTACGTGAACAAGAGGTGCTCACCTGCATTTGTAGCGGTCAAACGAACCGTCAAATTGCGGTGCAGCTGACGATTGCTGTAAGCACTGTTAAATGGTATGTGCGTCAGATTTATAACAAGCTGAGGGTGGAAACGAGGGCAGAAGCAATTGCGAGTGCCCAGCGATTTGGTTTGGTTGAGGTTGGGGCGCATGAAGGAGGGGTTAAACACAATCTGCCGCTGGGAGCCACGCTCTTCTTTGGCCGTGAGCAGGAGTTGCGCACAGTAGCCAAACTAATCGCTGATCAACACACACGCCTTGTGACGATTGTTGGGCCGGGAGGGATTGGTAAAACCCGTTTAGCGCTGGAAGCGGCTGGGCGACAAGTTGGCCCCCAATCCGTTTTCACTGACGGCGTTTTCTTTGTTTCTTTGGCACCATTGGCAACGGCCGTTGAGATCATACCCACCCTGGCGGCAACAGTAGATTTTCATTTTCATGACATTGGTAATGAAAAAGAACAACTTTTCAATTACCTGCGGCACAAGAAAATACTATTGATAATAGACAATTTTGAACACCTTCTAGACGGCCGTGTGCTATTGGCAGAAATTATTGAGGAAGCTGCTACGCTAAAATTAATGGTGACTTCTC
>CAYGMR010000795.1:947-1794 GCA_964350725.1 uncultured Ardenticatenaceae bacterium
GTAGTGAGCAGCTTTTCACATTGCAAGGTTTAACGCTGCTGCAGGCTGGAGAATTTGGAACTAAGATTGCAGCAAAAAGAACAGAGATCGATTATGCATCCGCGCAGATGTTTTTGAACATCGCCAAGCGAACTTCACCCGATTTTGAGTTACTGTTGGATGAAGTGAAAGAATTGCACCGCATTTGCCGTTTGGTGGGAGGGATGCCTTTGGGGTTGGAGTTAGCCGCCTCTTGGGTCGGCCTGTTGTCCCTGGCAGATATTGCGGCCGAAATTGAGCAAAGCTTGCAATTGCTCAGCAGCCAACAACATGATAGGCCGCAGCGGCATTCTAGTATGCAAGCATCCCTGGATGCTTCTTGGCGAAGACTCAGTGCGGCTGCTATGCAGATCGTCAATGCGACGTTGCCACTTTTAGTGACACTCGTTAATAAATCATGGCTCATTTATAACCGGCAAAACGATCGCTACTTTATCCACGAATTATTGCGGCAATATGGCGCACAAAAATTGACTACTGAGCCACGCACCGAGGCTGCTTTGCATCAATGCCATGGTGCTTATTTCTGTGGTTTTCTACAAGCACGTGGAGATGATTGGTTTAGCCCCAGGCAGAAAGAAGTTGCAGAAGAAGTGCACGCGGAAATAGACAATATTATAGTTGCCTGGCGTTGGGTTACAGCGCAAGGAGATGTCGATCTTGTGGCTCAAGGCTTAGACAGTCTTTGTCGTTATTACCCCTGGGAAGGTCGCTTTACAGATGGCAGAAGCGGGTGTCGTTTGGCCGCAGATGGCATATCCAAATCTACGACTGTTGCGCTCGCTGCTGATCCCCCAAGGTTCGCTCT
>CAYGMR010000796.1:0-1792 GCA_964350725.1 uncultured Ardenticatenaceae bacterium
TTTATGAAGGCGTGGGACAAGTCTTACAAGCCTTGCTGCATGGTGGACAACCGGGCGTATTATTCTGGGACGATGTGCATTGGCTGGATTCTGCTTCCCTGGAACTTTTACTGTTTTTACTGCGACGGTGGCGAAAACGGCCGTTTCTCATGCTCTTGTGTTGGCGCAGCGATGCGCTACCGGCTAACCATGCCCTGCTGCGGCTGGCGGCAGAACTGCGGCGGGATGGGGTGAGCGAGCAGCTTGCATTGACTCGTTTTTCAGCAGAAGAGGTGGCGGCTTTGTTAACGGCCGTTATGCCCGTTCATGCTTCAGAGCTGCCCCTTAAATTGTATGAGGAAACCGAAGGGCTGCCCTATTTTTTGGTCGAGTATCTCCATGCGCTCGTCGCGCAGATTTTGCCCGCCGACCTGGATGCCTCATGGGACATTCCCCGCACCGTGCGCGATTTGCTGGTCTCCCGCCTGGCGCAAGTGGATGAAGCCGAACACCAACTGCTGCAAACCGCCGCCACCATCGGCCACGCCTTCAATTATGATCTGTTGCGGCTGGTCAGCGGGCGCAGTGATGAAGAGATGGTGCTGGCTCTGGAAAAACTGGTCGCTCGTGGCCTGTTTAATGAGCAATCAGCCAGCGCCGCCCAAGCCGTTTATGATTTCTCGCACAGCAAATTGCATGAATTAGCCTATGCGGAAATGGGATTAGCGCGAAGACGGCTGCTGCATCGGCGCGTGGCAGAGGCGCTGGCACAATCGAACCGACGGCATGGTCAAACAACGGCCGTTACCGCCGAAATCGCCAACCATTACCGCCAAGCCAGCCTGGACGAAGAAGCCGCTGCCTATTTTGTGAAGGCGGGGGATCAGGCCAAAACCTTATTTGCCCATCAAGAAGCTATCTACTATTACCAATCTGCCCTGGCGCTGGGGTATGCAGATGTGGGGCCGCTGCACGAAGCGTGCGCCGACCTCTACATCCGCCTGGGCGACTATGCCGCCGCCCTCGTGAGCTACGAAACGGCCGCCGCCCAGTTGGATGTGGCGGATTTGGGGCGACTGGAGCATAAGATTGCCCAAGTGTATATGCGCCAAGGCTTTTGGCAGAAAGCGGAAGCTCAACTACGCGCCGCCAAAGAGCAAATCAGCCAGCCCGACGACTTGGTGCGACTCTATATTGATTGGAGTTATGTGGCCTTCAATCTGAAACAATTTGAACAGGCAAAAACATATGCCGCGCAAGGCCAAAAGCTAGCGACCTCTCCCCAAGCGCAAGCGCAATACCACAATATTTCAGGCATTTTGGCGCGGCAAGCGGGCGCTTTTGCTGAGGCGATGGCGCAATTTAGCCAAAGTGTAGCGCTCGCCCAGGCAAATAATCTGCCCGACACAGAAATCGCTGCCCTTAACAATCTCGCTTTGGCGGAAACGGCCGTTTCTCAATTCACCCTCGCCCAACAACATCTCACAACTGCCTTGTCTCGCTGCCTCCAATACGGCGACCGTCATCGCGAAGCCGCCCTGCACAATAATTTAGCCGATCTCTATCACCAGATGGGGGATGAAAATGCGTCGATGGCTGAACTGAAAACGGCCGTTGCGATTTATGCAGAAATTGGGGGTAATCCGGGCAACTGGCAGCCCGAAATCTGGAAATTGACCGAATGGTAAAGATTGGCTAGCAGCTAAATATCAGCTAATCAAATAGTTAAGCAAGAAAAAACAACTGATTGCGGCCGCCGGCATGATTCAATAACGTGCTTTTCATCTTTACAAATGACTACAACGAATTAGGG
>CAYGMR010000797.1:0-1786 GCA_964350725.1 uncultured Ardenticatenaceae bacterium
TGCACAGTTACGGACTGATTAGCGCCATGAGCTTGCCCATTGCGCTGGCAGCGACCATTGTCTTGCTGCCGACTTTCGAGACAACTCAGGTGCTAGAACATATTCGTGATCATCAAGTCACAATGTTCCCTGGCGTTCCTTCGATGTATATGGCCATCAACCAAACGCCTAATGTGCGCGAATATGGCCTCTCATCGGTCAAGGCATGTATCAGCGGCGCGGCCCCTCTGCCCGTTGAAGTACAAGAAGCGTTTGAAAAATTGAGCCACGGCCGTTTAGTCGAAGGCTATGGTCTCACAGAAGCCTCACCCGTCACGCATGCCAATCCACTTTATGGACAGACCAAACCAGGTTCTATCGGTGTGCCCTTGCCTGATACCGACGCCAAAATCGTCGATATGAACAGCGGCACCGATTTACCCATTGGGCAAATCGGCGAACTGCTTGTACGTGGCCCACAGATAATGCAAGGATATTGGCAGCCAGATGGCTCGCTTGAAACCAGCGCGGTGCTTATGGATGGCTGGTTAGACACGGGTGATGTGGCTGTCAAAGATAATGATGGCTTTTTTCGCATCATCAGCCGTAAAAAAGACACGATCGTCTTTGGCGAATACACCATTTTCCCGCGGGATGTCGAAGAGGTGCTTTATGAGCATCCGCGTGTATTAGAAGTGGCCGTTGTCGGGGTTGGACACACAGCTGACAACCAAAACGTAAAGGCGTTTGTCGTGCCGCGCCCGGGTGCTGATTTAACTGAAGATGAATTGCTCGATTTGTGCCGCCGTCGTCTAGAGCCTTATGCTGTACCGTGGGAAATTGAGTTTCGTGAAGAACTGCCTAAATCTTTTGTGGGCAAAGTGCTGCGGCGAATGTTGGTACAACCAGATGAAACGGATTTATAAACCATGCAACCGATTTATGCGCGAATGGGAAGGGATGGCTTATAATTAAACAAAACTTATCTTTCTATGGTGAACCTATATGCAAACTGACAATATGAATAAAAACGGCCGTATTACCATCTCAACCGCCTTCCAAAAAGCACAAACCAAACGCAGCGCCGCGCTGATGCCTTACTTCACATTGGGGTATCCAGACCGCGCAACCGCCCTAGATGTTATCGAAGCCATCGCTCCCTACAGCGATTTGATCGAGTTAGGCGTGCCCTTTAGTGACCCGCTTGCCGATGGCCCTACCGTGCAGCACAGCACCCAAATCGCACTTGAGAACGGCACAACCGTCGCCGACTGCCTGTCGATGGTGTCTGAACTGCGTGAACGCGGCGTCACAACTCCCTTTTGTTTAATGGGCTACTATAATCCGATGATCGCCTATGGCCTCGAACGATATGTCAACGATGCCCAAGCGGCTGGCGCGCAAGGGTTTATTGTGCCCGATTTACCTCCTGAAGAAGCAGAAGAATTTTTGCGGCTAACCACTGCCGCCGGTATGGCCTACATCTATTTCCTGGCACCGACCAGTGATGCCAACCGCATTGCTCAAGTTACGGCCGTTGCCAATGGTTTCATCTATCTCGTTAGTGTAACCGGCGTTACCGGCGCACGCGCCAGTTTGCACCATGATCTGGGTGCCTTTATCGAGCGTGTGCGTGCCCAAACTGATGCATCGCTGGCGGTCGGTTTCGGCATTAGCACGCCAGAATTGGCCGCATCAGTCGGCAATTTGGCTGATGGGGTTATTGTTGGCAGTGCACTGATTAACGCTGTTAATATGGCTGATGATAAGCCAGCCGCAGCGGCTGAATTTGTGCAATCTTTGGCAG
>CAYGMR010000798.1:0-1784 GCA_964350725.1 uncultured Ardenticatenaceae bacterium
AGTGAATTTCCTGTACGTTAGTGCTGTGTAAAGCAAGGTTTTTAAGAGGTTTGTATCAACGGCTTTACTGCTGAAGCAGCTAAAGCCGTACCTACAAACGCAAACAAATTTAGATGACAAGGCACTTAGTCTAATACCGTCGCGCTTAGATCGTCTACCTGTCTGCTGATTTCTCACATATTATTCACCCAGGCGGCATAGTTGCAGTTGGGTTGATCATGAACAAGTAGTTGTTGGTAGTTGTATTCAGGAGCGAGCAGATGAATAAAGCCATCTTCAACACGCAGCAGCCAATTGCCATCTGCGGACCAATCATAACCCGGATAGCTATATGGATTTGTGGATGTGATGGTCTGGGTTTGGGCCGATTCAAAATGATGCAGATACAAAACTGCTAAGGCAGATTGGGGTACATAACTATTAAATAATACCCATTGACCATCGGGTGAAATATTCAAGGGATCGAATGGAGGTAATTTATGCGCTGAGGAGATGAGCAAAGCAAGCTTTTGCGATTCTTCGTTGAAGCTGAAGAGATATGCGGATTTGGCATCTTCTGGAGTTGTTTCCAGCAACAAAAGCAGGATATAAAGCTGTGAGTCATCATTTGGATGCGGCTCAATGGCGCTGATGATGATGTCGTTTTTCTCAGTTCCATCTGGTAAATACGCTGCAAAGGAATCAAAAAGTGTGCCAATCGCCGCCATTTCGGTGGCGGCCGTTTCTCCCGTTTCCCATGCCGTTGGTTCAACGATCGGGGTGACCTCACAGCCATTTGCATTGCAGGACTCTATGTTGAAGGCGTGGTATTGGTTCATGCGGGCGTTGAAATCATAGCTGTAAATCAGTTGGTCACTGCCTTCAATTTGGGTGCGATAGAGGACTGTACTTAAGGGTAAGTTGTGAATGGTCGTCTCGACATTGTTTTGCCACAAGAACAGCGTTGTTTGGTCGGCTGGTGTATCTCTTTCTTGCAAGAGTACGCCTGAATCGTCTGGTAGGGGATTCATGAATAACAACGGCCGTTTCTCACTTTCTTGTGTATATGTTCCTGTTACTAAATTATAACGCCAAATGGCCGCGTGACGGCCGCTGCCGCCGCTGCACAAAAGTTGGATATCCTGGTCTGGTAAAGGAATAGGGGGTGCTGTTGCCACAAGGTTTGCAGACACAAAACGCAGCCAATCGCGTTCCACATTGCCTGAAAAACCTTCAGGAATTGTAATAAAATGGTTGAGCCAGCGCCAATAACTACCTTGGTTGATTAGCCGGCGTTGCAGTTCTGGCATGGTCGTATTTGGCGCTACCTGGGACACATAATCGATGACCGTTTGTCCCAACATGGCTGTCATGGAATCTGGCAAAGGCGGTTCTGTGGCATATAAATTTGGTAAATCGAAGGGAACGGCCGTTTCATGCCACAGCAGCGTTTGATAATCATTTTCTTGGGGCGGCAAAATTAAATATCCCAATGCTGCGAGCTGTCTCTGCAATAATGTCTGATAAATCAAACCGCGTTCACAACATACATAGCCATTGCTTGCATTGATTGCTGCGGCCACAATGGAGGGTGCATAACTGCCCAATAGTGCCTGGTATCCTTTGTCGTCGATGGGAATGCCAATTAAAGAAGGTGTGGGCAAACGGATTGGGTTTGTGGTGGGATTTTGGAGGAGGGCGGTGGGAACGGCTCCTTCGCCTGCGCTCAGTGCAAGCGTTGCTGCCAAACTATTAGGATCAGTCACAAACTGCACTTCAAACTGTAAATCAGCCGGACATTGAAT
>CAYGMR010000799.1:0-1773 GCA_964350725.1 uncultured Ardenticatenaceae bacterium
TCTTTGTGGTGGCGGTTGGTTTAAGCCTGGATTGGGTGTTAGGTTCGGGTTTGTTGGGGCTGTGAATTCTTGGGCAGGCGGCGCCTCATTGCCGGGGCTTTCAGCAGTGTTCGTTTCTGTTTCTTCAAGGGGAACCCCATCAGCCTGAATCAGAAACACATTCGTCGGTACTTCTGTGGGGGAAAGGTCGCTATTGTTGGCAATCACGTCTGCGAGGGTTTGTCGATAATCAATGCCATAAAAATCTTGAATGCTTTCAAGAACTGGATCATTGTCATAAAAGAAACGATCACCATCACGTAAAGCGCTGAATTGTTGCGTCCACATCGCCAATTGCAGTTCACCGAACTCAGTGCCGGGTACATGTGCTTCGGCTTGCATGCCGGTGAAGGCATCGATGGCGTCTACTGAGCCATAGATGGCAGCGAGACGTGCGGCTACTGTGGTGCGACGTATCGCATGGGTTGGTAGTGCGCCATTGTCGATCTCCGCAAGTGAGAGTTCGTCACCATTCACATCGAAGAAGGTGACAAAATCGAGGATGTTGGGATCGTTGATGGGGTCTGTGGCGTCGATTTGGGGATCATCTGGAAATTCGGCCGTTTCTTCGCCAGTGATGTCGGTGAATGATTTTGCTGGTTCTAAACCGTAAGCAACCCGTAGATCATTGTAGTTGGGGATGCCGTGATCGTAACCACGCAGCAGGTCTAGAACACCGAGGTCATTGACGATTAGGTAACAATCGGGTAGCAGTTCGCCATCGAGGCAAGCAGCCGGGTCGGCGGAGTCTGGGGCGGGAATCTGGAAGAGGACACTGCGTAGCTGGTTGTCGATTTGCTCGTCGTTGGCGTATTGGGCTTCGGATGACAAACCTAGTAGGACGGTGTCTAATCCAAGTTCCGGCAGTAGATACGGCCGTCCAAAGGCAACATTCAGGGGGATGGCAAATTCGGCCGTGTCTCCCTCAATCGTTACTTCAATGCCCAATTCTTCGAAGGCTGCGAGTTCTTTTTCTGAGTAGTTGGCTGCATTAGATGCCATTTCAAATTCGCCATGAATGAGCGAGTGGGCGCGATAGCCAACAGTGGCAAATTCATTGCTCAGGGTGGGGTCAACAGTTGCATCATAGCCTGTATAGGGTTCAAGTTCAACTCCAAAGGCGGGCAGGAACTCTTCGTAGGTGATGAATTGTTGGGTGGCTGCGACCACACGGCGCGCAATGGCAAACTTCACTTCTTCAGGCAAATCGTCAGGCAGTTCGGCGACAATCCGGTTGTGTTCACGAGCAAAAATGGTCTGAACGGCCGTTAATCCGATATTTTCGTTGGCGCGCATATCGCCAGCGATAATCGCCTGATCAGGGGTGAACATGAGTGGCCCGGGTAATTCCATTTGGGGGGCAGTCGCTGCATCGCCGCGTGCTGTGGCGCTGGGCAGATAGCCATCGACAGTCATTAATAATTCGGCTTGATTATTGGTTGGATCCCCATCCAGGCTGCCGACGCGCAGCCAATCGAGCCGTTCGGCTGAACCGCTATAGACAGCGAAGGCGTCGATGAATGAACTGATTGTGTTGTTTTGTTCACGCACAGAATCAGCCCCAGTGCCTTGTGCGGCTGCGGTACGCTCAAAGGAAAGATGTCCGAGGTCATTTGTGAATGCTTCTAGGGGATCATCGGCGTTAAAAGGGAAGGTCATTGTTTCGCCGCCAATTTCACGCAGCCCGATTGAATGGTCAAGGAACTGCCCCCAAACAAATCCCCAATGGGAGAT
>CAYGMR010000800.1:0-1766 GCA_964350725.1 uncultured Ardenticatenaceae bacterium
TAAAACGGCGCGGCAGCTGCCATGCCGTTCAAACAGATGAAAGACACGGCGGATGGCGGTTTGTACCTGCTGGTCGGGGGTCATAATGACGCTGCCGGTGGGCAGACGGTCGTAGCCGATGGGCAAGCGTAGTGCCAGTTCACCCCGTTTGGCTTTGTTCAGCCGTGCTGCCTGCATTTGCTGGCGCATGATACTTGTCCTGAGCGGCGCCGAAGGATGCCATTGGGCTTCGGAAAAGGCGCCTTTGATACCCAGCAACATGCGGTCGTCGTAGGCGCGGGCGTTGTAGATGCCGCCGCTGTCGCCGACTAAAACGTCGTTGATGACGGTGAGGTCGAGTAGCTGGTACCAGTCGGTGCAGTTGCGGGCTAGGCGGGAGACGTCGGTGACGAGTAATATCCCCACCTTTCCCGTGCCGATGTCGGTGAAGAGGCGTTGGAAGCCGCTGCGACTGGTGCTGGTAACGGCCGTTTTGCCCAAATCTTCATCAATAACCACCGTCCGTGCTTCTGACCAGCCCAGGGCAACTGCACGCGCCACCAACTGATACTGTAAATCTTGGGACTCCTGATTGTCGGCCACTTGACGCAGGGTGGATTGACGGATGTAGATGTAGGCCAGTCGTTGGTGATGCTGCTCACCGATTTTGGAATGGCTGCTCATGCGGCACCTCCTTTTGGCGTATCGACTGCTTGGTCGCCAAATACTGCGTCAACAGACGTGCCAGCAAATGACTGATCTGACTTTGCTGCTGGGAAGTTAGCTGGTTCCACTGGAATGGGGGCGCTAGGGTTGGTGGGGCTTGGGGATATGGCTTGGGGATCATCTTGCTTCTCCTCGTGCAATTGAGATTGCATCGTTTGCACCAGTTTAGCAAGCGTGAGCAGCGTGTGGATGGTGGTGGAGGGCAATTTCTCCCTTTCGCTATCTGCAAAAATGTTATCTGGCTGTATAATTCGCACAACCTGCGGATTCATTACCGCTTTAGGGGGTTTTCTTTGGCTTTGTTCCGATTAATTTTACCGATCCTACTGGACATCGTGAATGTGCTTCGGATGATTGGTGTGCAGCAGGTTCATTGGAATCTAATTATTCTCCTCCACTCTGGCCCAAACCACCAGCAAACACTTCTCTGCAATGGGAATTATTAAACCCATCAGGAGACGGTAAAGTATCATTTTATACATATGATGCAGTTAGTAATCCAGATATTCAATCACCATGGGATCTTTCCGCCAATGTTTTGGCAGACTATATGTTGCAAGGCTCTGTTATCATAAATGGTCAACTTTGGAACTATGTTGGTGGCGAAGAAGAGTGGCGCGAGAATAGTTTTGTCGGATCATGTAGCCCGCAATTTGCTTCAGCCACGCAATGTGTTGTTCCATTACAATTCTCTACATCAAATCAGCCAGTAACTGGGGCGGTAAACAGGGATGGGGATATCCCACTTGGCCCCGATCAACTGATTTATATTCAAGTAGTAAATGGTAAAGGCCCATTTTATGGAGATGGCTTGCTGGTCAATACCAAAGATGAATGTCCTGGTTGTAGTCCACTGCAAGTTGACATATTGTACGATATTACCGAAGGGGATGGGCTTCCTTATAGCTACAATTTAGGTAGCGACAGTTGGACGGTATATATCTGGATAGCTCAAGATAACTCAAATTAGAGCTAGAGAACAGAACTTGAAGGTGAATAAAGAATATGTCAAAAAAAAACAATCGCAACATTATAAGTATGACCATGTTAATTTGCATTAT
>CAYGMR010000801.1:0-1199 GCA_964350725.1 uncultured Ardenticatenaceae bacterium
CGGATAGTGTCGCGGTGAGGACACCGGCCACAGCAAGAGAGGCTGTATAGTTACACTGTTTTTATAACTGGACACTGGCGTTTTTATGTTACCAGTAGTGAATTCGCCAGACTCCAATATGTAATAGGAATTATCACATAAAATAAACATCGGGAGAAATGCTAAACTTTGTTGGGGGTGATTTTCATTTTACAACGGGTCAAGCAAGCTCTTGGCAGACAAGATTATGTTTTGTATCAAAAAGAAGCCCGTTACGGAAAGTAAGTAACGGGCTTTCTGGAGGAAGCGAACCGCAAAAAGAAAAACAGGGTACTGCGCTAGATGGATGAGCATCATGCCACTTATGCCGCCATCGATTCATAAAGTTTTCGAAATCCAATTCAATCCACAATGATCATCACGGTTCAACAGTGAGTATATGTCCTCCATTGAAATACCAGCAGTGACAAATATCATATACGTTTGTGACAAAAATCACAAACAAAACATTATCTGCGAATTCAAGAAGATGGCATAGGGCCATTGAGCGCTTTAGCCACATGCTGGACAAGTCGTTCGGCAACGGCCGTTTTGCTCAACAAACCCATCTCTTCCACCACCCCGGCTGAACTCAACAGCAAGACACGATTTGTGTCTACTGCAAAACCGGCTCCCGCGGCCAACACATCATTCACAGCAATGAAGTTCAACCCTTTGCGCAGCAGCTTGTCACGGCCGTATTCATAGGCATTATGGGTTTCGGCCGCAAAACCGAGTACAACACGCGGAAAACCGGTTTTGTCACGGGTGGTTTTGACAGCCGAGAGAATATCGAGCGTGGGCTGCAAACCAATCGCCAGCCCCCATTCATCTGTTTCCGTCTTTTGAATTTTGCGATCAGAGTGGTTTTGGGGCGTAAAATCGGCAACGGCCGCTACCATAAACAGTGCGTCGGCATCACCAATCGCACCACAAGTCGCTTTGCCCATCTGCTCTGTCGTTTCCACTTCGATCACATCTGCACCGAACGGCAGCGGTTCATTGATAGGCCCGGCGATGAGTGTCACATGTGCGCCGGCATCTAAAGCGGCCTGCGCCACCGCCAACCCTTGTTTGCCAGTGGAACGATTGCTAATGTAACGCACGGGGTCCAGGGCTTCGCGTGTAGGGCCAGTTGTAACGACAACACGGTTCCCGTTTAAGACCCCACCCTCTGCCAA
>CAYGMR010000801.1:1209-1762 GCA_964350725.1 uncultured Ardenticatenaceae bacterium
CAGCGCCGGCTCAACCATGCGGCCTAAACCGCTCAAACCAGAAGCCATGCGCCCTATAGCCGGGCCAGCAAAACGCACGCCGCGCACCTGCAAAGTTTCAACATTCGCTTGCGTAGCGGCATGACCATACATGCCACCATCCATCGCTGGTGCCACCAGAATTGGACAGCGTGCCGCCAAAGCGGTAACCGTCAACAAATTATCGGCCAGGCCATATGCTAATTTTGCCAGGGTGTTGGCGGTTGCGGGGGCGATGATGAATAGATCGGCCGTTTCGCCCAATCCGACATGACGCACATGTTCATCCAAAGCCCACATGTCATTAAACACCGGCCTGCCTGTAACCGAACGGAAGGTGAGCGGGCTGACAAACTGCTGCGCGGCAGCCGTCATGATCACATCGACCTGCGCGCCAGCTTGCGTCAGTTTGGAGGCCAAATCCACCGCCTTATAACAGGCGATAGAACCGGTGACACCGAGTACGATTTTTTTATCTTTGAAGGGGGTTAGGGGTTCCATATTTGTAATTTCTTTTGCTTAAAATGTTTATGTA
>CAYGMR010000802.1:0-1760 GCA_964350725.1 uncultured Ardenticatenaceae bacterium
AGGTTCGGCCGATGGCACGTTGATCTTATGGGATGTGGCCACAGGGGAGGCTCTGCGCACCTTTAGCGAGCACGGCGCCTGGGTCAATTCGGTTGCCCTTTCGCCGGATGGGCAGTTGGCCTATTCAGCATCGGATGATGGTACAGTCATCGTGCGCCCCATTTCAGAAATTCCAGTTGAGGAGGTGTTGGCCCACATCGCCGACAACCGTGTCTTGCGGGATTTCACTTGCGTAGAACGGAAGCAATATCGCATCTTCCCCTTGTGTGATGTCGATGGCGTTGTGCCGGAAAGTGATGGTTAGACTAACTAAAAAGATGCTGATAGGTAAACCGCGAAAAGTCTTTTGAGATAGATCACTCGTAAAATCGCGGTTTCCTTGAGGAATTCACAAAATCACGGATGTTTTTACTCAAATTATTTTTTGTGAATTACCTATCGTGTGCTAAACGCTACGTTTAACGATCTTTTGCCCACTTATCCCTTCACCAGGTTACCCAGTTGTCGGCTTGGCTGTTAAACTTGGGGCTTATGATTTATGTAGATATTTCTGCGGCCGTACACAGCCGCGCTGGTTTAGGACGCTATAGTGAAAGGTTAGCACAGGCGCTGATTGCGCAAGAACCGGAGCGGTTTGGGGTTTTTTATAATCTAGGGGACAACGGCCGTTTCCCCCAATCCATCCCCAGCAATACACCCCAACGTCACATCCAACACGGTTATAAACCCTGGCGCATGGCTGTGCTGTTGGGCCAGATGGCACGGCTTTCATTCAAACGTCTGGTGCCAGATGCGACACTGTTTCACAGCACCGAACATTTGCTCATGCCACTGCGCGGTGTGCCCACTGTGTTAACCGTCCATGACCTCATCTACAAACTTTATCCCGAATATCACAAAAAGCTGAACTATTGGTACCTAAATCTGGCGATGCCGCTGTTTTGCCGCCGAGCTGATGCAATTATCGCGGTTTCTGAAGCCACCAAACAAGACATCATCACGCATTACAACATTGACCCGGCCAAAATTCATGTGGTCTATGAAGCGGCTTCGTCGCATTTTAAACGGCCGTCGCCCGCCCAAATCGCCCACGCACGCCAAACCTACAATCTGCCCCACCAATTCTTAATCCATTTAAGCACCATCGAGCCACGCAAAAACCTGAGTCGTTTACTTGAAACACTCAAGGTGTTGCGCCGCACATTTCCTGATTTACAATTGGTATTGGTCGGCAGTAAAGGCTGGCTTTATGACGATTTCTTCGCCAAAATCGAAGCCGATGGGCTACAAGCGTGCGTGCAGCATTTGGGTTGGGTGGAAGATGCAGATTTACCGGCCGTGTTAGCCGCCGCTGATTTGGCTGTGCAGCCCAGTTTGTATGAAGGGTTTGGCTTGCCGATTTTGGAACATATGGCATGTGGTCAGGTGGTGGCGGCTAGCAATCGCAGCAGCTTGCCCGAAGTGGGCGGTGATGCGGCCGTTTACTTTGATCCCACCGATGTTGAAGAAATGACGGCCGTTATCCAGCGTTTACTCACAGACCGTGCTGAATATGCCCACCGGCAAAAATTGGGGCTGGTTCAAGCTCAAAAATTCAGTTGGCAACGGGCGGCAAAAGAGACTACGGCCGTTTACAATCAATTGCTACAGCGAATTTAGGAAGGAACGAATTTTTCGCGTTAATATGTTAAATAGTATCAAAAAAATCCCGGTCAGCCTCGTGTTGATCGTTATTCCAATTTTATATGTCGTCACATTGG
>CAYGMR010000803.1:0-997 GCA_964350725.1 uncultured Ardenticatenaceae bacterium
CAACTCACCTTCACCCATCTCCGCTTCGATGCCATCGCCAGCAGCGACATCCACCTCGGCGGCTTTTACGCTGGCAGCAATCTGCGCAATGCATTAGCCAGCGTCATGTTACAGGCTACCTGCCCCCAAAGCCAGCGCCGTGCCAAACCCACGCCCGAACATGCAGCTACTTGCCCCGCCTGTTGGCTGCTGGCCGCCGAAGTTGATCCTGGCAGTGTCGTGCGTGCCTATGCGGTCATTCCGCCCATACCCGCGCCGCAAACGATTCCCGCCGGCGAAGCATTTGCTTTTGGGTTGACTTTGTTTGGTGACGGCTTCCAATTTTTGCCTTATTTTGTATTGGCTGTGGGGGAAGTCGGGCGCGTAGGTGTAGGTAGAGGCAGAAAAGATGGTTACGGCCGTTTCTCGCTGCAAACCATCCACGCCTTTGACCCCCTGCAAGGCCACAGTCAACAGTTACTTTTTCCTGGTGAGAATCTAGTCACCGTTCCCGATCTACATGCTAACTGGGAACCTGTGCCGGCACTTGCCCACTGTGTAAACGTCCACAGCAAGGAAAGCGGCCAATTAACGCTCCAATTTCACACCCCTTTGCGCCTTGTCGAAAACAAACAGTTGTTCAAAGTGCCCGATTTCGCCGTATTATTCCGACGCTTGTTGTACCGTATTGATGATTTAGGCCGTCAATTTGCCGCACAAAAACGCCGCGAACGTGAGGAAGTCGCCACTTTCAATCAATTAGCCGATCAAGTTCGTCTAGTCGAAAGTCAAACACAATGGCATGAAATTTGGAGTTGGTCCGGCCGCAAACAAAATAAAACCCCACATGGTGGTTTAGTCGGCAAGGCCACTTATTGGGCAGCCGATTGGGAGCCATTTCTGCCCTGGCTCATTTTCGGCCAAGGCACACAGGTTGGCAAGTCGTCCGCGCGGGGCAATGGCATATTTACAATCATCAACCCAACATTACCCACTTATACCGATTGGCTAAAAATTG
>CAYGMR010000803.1:1017-1757 GCA_964350725.1 uncultured Ardenticatenaceae bacterium
AAGGTAAAATATGGTATAGTAAACGCACACAATGACAGAAGCACATAATACGGCCGTATTTACCCAAGGAGCAAAATATATGACAACAATTGCACCTGCTCACCCCCAAAAACTTACAATAATACCTGCCAGTTATGCAGATTATCTTAATCTGGCAACTGAAAATCAAATTGTAGAATGGGTCAATGAGGAAGTCATTATACACATGCCACCCGTATACGAACATCAAAATCTAGCCGGAATGTTGTATCAACTTTTGGCATCATTCCTATATGTGTTTCCTTTTGGAGAAGTCATTATTGCACCTTTTGAAGTCAAACTTTGGCCAGATGGACCCTCTCGCGAACCGGATATCTTATTTATTGCCACATCAAATCCCGCCAGACTAACCGCACAGCGGTTTATCGGCGCACCTGATATCGTCGTCGAAATTGTGTCCCCCAGCAGCGCCAAAATCGACCGTGTGGATAAATTTCTGGAATATGAAAAGGCGGGCGTGCGCGAATATTGGTTAGTTGATCCGCGTCCCAACCAACAGCAAGCTGACTTTTATATTTTGGATGAAGCTGGGAATTATGAAGCGGCGCGTATTGATGACAACGGCCGTTTCTACTCCACTATCCTGCCAAACTTCTACCTTGATCTGGCCTGGTTGCGCAGCGACACGCTGGCCAACCACCAGTTGGCCAACCCCCACCTGCTGCTGGCTGAAATCATCATGCAAGCGGATAATGCTGCCG
>CAYGMR010000804.1:0-1756 GCA_964350725.1 uncultured Ardenticatenaceae bacterium
TAACGTACTGCATCCAATGGGTTGGGATGCGTTTGGCCTGCCTGCCGAAAATTACGCCATTTTTCATGGGATTCACCCGCGTGAAAGCAGCGCCAAATTCTGCGCCACATATAAACGCCAGATGCAGTTGGTTGAATGTTCGTATGATTGGTCACGCGAATTTTCTTCGACAGACCCGGATTATTATCGTTGGACACAATGGTTCTTCCTGCTGCTGTATGAACGCGGCTTGGCTTATCGTGCATCGGGGAGCCAATGGTGGTGTCCACAATGTCATACGGTGTTGGCCAATGAACAGGTCGAAAACGGCCGTTGCTGGCGCTGCCATGCTGAAGTGACCAAAAAAGAGTTGGAGCAATGGTTTTTCAAGATCACCGAGTATGCCGATCGTTTGATTGCGGATCTGGATTCAATCGACTGGCCGGAACCGATAAAAACCATGCAGCGCAATTGGATCGGCCGTTCCGAAGGTGTAACGATCAAATTCGCCGTTTTTCCAGAAGGTGAGATTTCTATTTTTACGACGCGACCAGACACACTGTTTGGTGTCAGTTTTATCGCGCTGGCTCCGGAACATCCTTTGGTTACAAAAGTGACGACATCTGAGCAAGAAACGGCCGTTCACACATACATCCACCAAACCCAAAACCAGCCCGACATTGAGCGCATGGCTGCGGATAAAGAAAAAACTGGTGTATTCAGTGGCAGTTATGCCACTCATCCATTGAGTGGTGAGCCGATTCCAATTTGGATCGCTGATTATGTACTGATGGGTTATGGCAGCGGCGCGATCATGGGAGTTCCCGCCCATGATGCCCGCGATTTTGCTTTTGCTGAACGGCATCGACTGCCTATTGTGCCGGTTATTCAACCAGGTGCTAACGCGCAACCTAACTATTTCACAGGACATGGCACATTGATCAATTCTGGCGATTACAGCGGGATGTCATCCCAAAATGGCGACGCAGCCATTACAACTGCATTGGAAGCGCAGGGCAAAGGCTGTCAACAGGTCAGTTATCGAATGCGTGATTGGTTGATTTCGCGGCAGCGTTATTGGGGTGCACCGATTCCAATCATTCATTGTCCGGCTTGTGGCCCTGTGCCTGTACCGCCAGAGGATTTGCCCGTAGAGCTACCCGATACAAACGATTTTGCGCCTGCGGGCGACGGCCGTTCGCCTTTGGCGCACTGTATAGAATGGGTCAACACCACCTGTCCCCAGTGTGGCAGAGCAGCCCAGCGTGAAACCGATACAATGGACGGCTTTGCCTGTTCAAGCTGGTATTTTTTGCGCTTCGCCAATCCTGATTATCAAGATGGCCCCTTTGACCCCGAGGCGGTGCAACGCTGGCTGCCCGTTGACACTTATGTGGGTGGTGCAGAACACGCCGTCATGCATTTGTTGTATGCGCGCTTTTGGACGAAGGTGATGTATGATGCTGGCCTGGTAACGTTCAAAGAGCCGTTCACGCAGCTGCGCAATCAGGGTGTGCTGCATGCCACCAATGGATCGCGCATGTCCAAATCAAAAGGCAATGTGATTACCCCTGACGAGGTGATTGCACAGTATGGCACAGATGCGCTGCGTCTGTTTGTCTTGTTTATTGGCCCCTTTGATGGTGATGTCACCTGGCAAGAAGACGGTATCAAAGGGGTTGTGCGTTTCTTGGAGCGTTATTGGCGGGTCGCTGGGGACAGTCCCAGCAGAGGTAAAGGCGCGGAAAAGAAAGCTTTTGAGCGTGAGCGCCATCAA
>CAYGMR010000805.1:0-1748 GCA_964350725.1 uncultured Ardenticatenaceae bacterium
CCCCAACAACTGTTTGATGTGTCCGATAAAGCCGCGATTGTGACGGGTGCCACTGGCGCGTTTGGTGCGGCGGCGGCAAAAGGATTAGCCAAAGCAGGCGCCAAGGTCATGCTGACCGGTCGCAACGCTGAGACGTTGGCTCCGCTCGCTGCTGAAATTAATGCTGCTGGATTTACGGCCGTTTACGAACCCGGTCAACCCACAAGCCAAGAAGATAACCAACGGATTGTCGCCCAAACTGTCGCGCAGTTTGGCGGGGTCGATATCGTTGTCACCGCCGCTGGCGTCAACAAACCGGCGCCCATCCTTGAACAACCCGTTGAAGAGTGGGAAATGATTATGGATGTCAACGTCAAAGGCACCTACCTCATGCTTAAAGAAGCAGGGCGGGTGATGGTCGAACAAGGGCGTGGCGGCAAAGTCATTATTGTCTCTTCAACACGGGGGTCTCTGGGCTTAGCCAATTACACAGCCTATTGTCCGTCAAAAGCTGCAACCGATTTATTAGCCAAGACGCTGGGCTGTGAATGGGGACCCTACGGCATCAATGTCAATGCCATTGCGCCAACCGTTTTTCGTTCGGCACTTACGCAGTGGATGTTTGAGGATGATGCGTTTTACAAGAATTTTCTCAAGCGCATTCCCATTGGCCGTTTAGGCGAAGCAGAAGATTTTATTGGATCGGTTCTCTTTCTTTCTTCAGCCGCCTCCGATTTCATGACCGGAGCCATCCTGTACGTGGATGGCGGTTATACCGCAGGGTAGGTGGCTATGAAAGCAAAAATTGCCGTGATTGGATCGGGGTTGATGGGGCATGGTATCGCTCAAATATTTGCCTGTCATGGTCATGACGTGACGGTTGTCGATCCCCATGAAGCCAGCCTACAAAACGTGCACAATCGGATTCAAGAGAACCTGAATACCATGGTTGCGCACGGGGTTGACCTGGGGGATGAGATTGAGGCGATAAACGGCCGTATTCATCTCGCCACCAATATGCAAAGCGGCGTTGTAGACGCTGACTTCGTTTTTGAGGCCGTTTTTGAGGACATGGGCCTGAAACAACAAATCTTCAGCGAACTCGATCGAATCTGCCCCCCCGCAACCATTTTATGCAGCAACACCTCTGTGATGAGCATCACTGAAATTGCCTCAGCATCCCAAAACAAAAAACGCATCGTGGGCACGCACTTTTGGAATCCCCCTTATTTGATTCCTCTGGTTGAAGTGGTGAAGGGTGATGAAACGGCCGTTTCCACAGTAGACCAAACCTACGATCTTCTGCAAAGCGTCGGCAAACATCCCGTCAAAGTGTGGCGCGATGTACCTGGTTTTGTGGGCAACCGCTTGCAACATGCCCTCTGGCGAGAAGCATTTGCCATTATCGACGAAGGCATCTGCGACCCGCAAACGGTGGACGAATGCATTCGTTTTGGCCCTGGCTTACGTTGGCCCATTCTCGGCCCTGTAGAAAATGCGGATATGGTCGGGCTTGATCTCACCAAAGCCATCCACGACTACATCTTGCCGCACATTAATGCCTCACCGACACCCTCAAAAACCTTAATGAAACACGTCGCTGCTGGTGAACTTGGCTTTAAATCTGGTGCTGGATTTCAAAACTGGAGTGAAGAAGAAATTGATGCTTCTCGGCAACGATTAGCAACTTATTTATTAAACCATCTTGCAGAAAAAGGTTAAGCGCCTAACGAACTGTCGCCAAACAATTCCCGTTCACACGCTTACCC
>CAYGMR010000806.1:0-1744 GCA_964350725.1 uncultured Ardenticatenaceae bacterium
GTAGGATTGCCAATAAACCAGGCAGCGCCACTAATAGCACCTTCAGCAGCATCCCCAGCAATTTCAGCCAGTTTCGGGCTGTTAAAGCCGTTACCGCCGATAAAATAAGCATCAATATCTTGTTGACGTGCTTGACTCATGATGTTGGCGGCTTCCTCAGCAAGTGCGCTGGCGATGATTGCTGGCGGGGCAAGGCTTTTGATTTTGGTCAACTGCGCATTAAAATCAGCATCCCCTTTTGCAAAAGTTTCTGTGGTGACAACGTTTGTGCCCAAATCTTCCAATGAAGCAGCAAAAACTTCATACCCACTTTGTGTAAATTGGTCATCATTGCCATACATCACAGCAACGTCTTGCATACCACGTGCATCCGCAACAACTTGCAATGTGTTAGGGATTACGGCGCTTTCCGGCAAACTGGTGCGGAAGACAAATTCGCCCATTTCGGTAATGCCCGTGGCTGTGTTGCTGGAGCCTATCACCGGCACGCCTGCTTCTTGCGCGATAGGATCGGCGGCAAAAGCACTGTTGCTTAATGTAGGCCCTAAAATCGCGACAACGCCATCCTGGTTGATCAATTTTTCAAAAACACTGATGGCTTGTTCTTTGTCACCGGCTGTGTCTTCGTAAATTACTTCGAGCTGTTTGCCTTCGCCTAAATAATTTTGGGCATTCATCTGCGCCACAGCCAATTTTATGCCCTGGCTAATTGGTTCCCCATACAACGCAATCGGGCCACTCAAAGCGTGTGCTGCACCAACTTTGATGACTTCGGCTGCGGCGGATGTGGTTTCATCTGATGAAGTTGGCGCTGCTTCTGTGGCGGATTCGGCGGGGAGAGGTTCGTCGGGTGTTTCAGTACTCGATTGGCAAGCTCCTAAAACAAACAATAACAGAAAAAACAAAAACAAAGGGATAAACCGATTTTTCTTATTCATCTTGTCTCCTTATAACAGGTAACTTTTCAACCCCAAAAATAATGTTGATATTCTACTTTGGTGACTACAATGTAGCAAATCGACCAACATTACCAACAGGGCGTTTGCATACGCGTTCTTATAGGCTTCTTTCGCCACGAATTACACGAATTACACGAATTTTAAGTATTGAAACCATCCAAATTCGTGTAAATTAGTGCAATTGGTGGCAGAAATCCGGGAAGGACAGCAATCTACAACGGCCGTTTCCCCAATCCATCCACTATTAGTATAATTCAAAAATGTATAATAAATTGCGCCAACTACTCCACATCTTCTCCCCTGTGCAAATACTGCTGCTGGGCTTTATCGGCCTGGCAATCAGTGGTGCAATTCTACTGATGCTGCCATTCTCGAACAGCGATGGTCAAACACAGGCATTCCTTGATGCGTTGTTTATGGCCACATCGGCCGTTTCCACAACTGGCCTGGGTGTTGTCACGATGGCCGACCAATACACATTATTTGGCCAACTCGTCATGCTTGTCCTCATTCAAATAGGTGGGCTGGGGTACATGACCTTGCTCACTTTTATTACACATTTGTTTGGCGGTGGCTTAACGCTGCGCGGTGGTTCATTAATGGAAGAATCGCTGGCAATCCCGTCACGCGGAGAAATGCGTGCCTTTATACGCAGAGTCGTAAACTTTACGCTGCTGTTTGAAGGGCTGGGCGCAATCGCATTGACCTTGTTTTGGTGGCAGGAATATCCATTCGGCCGTGCTTTATATCTGGGTATCTTTCACGCCGTTTCAGCTTTTTGCACG
>CAYGMR010000807.1:0-1736 GCA_964350725.1 uncultured Ardenticatenaceae bacterium
ATCGATGCGGAGCGGCGTATCTTGGCTGTCTTGACCACTGCTGAAGATGTACAAAATATAGTATAATTCGTGATATATCACTACGAAATTGGACAGTGATAATTGTATGGTTGGAGGCTAATTTTGATGGTCAATCTACACCCTGAAACATTTGCAACCGTCTTAAAAATGCGCTTCTTTTTGTCTACCGTGCCACCGGCAAGAAACGGGCGCGGCGCTGGAAAGCCAGCCTATGAAGTTTTGGACGAAAACGGTCAGCTTTTAGGGCGCGGCCGGACTGAAGATGACGCGATTCTGAAGAGTTTTAACAAGGCTAAAAGGTTGATAGAGGATGCCAGCAAATAACAATCGCTATCCTGAATGGCTTTACCCATAGTGAAATGTGTGAAATATGACTGATATTTAACATTTTTAACAATGGGTAAAGCCCGCACACACTTAACATTCTACAATTTCAACAATAGGTGATGCCCGCACACGTGGCGTTACAAGTTTACATAAGTAGGGCGGGTCAAAAAGGTACAGTCTCACATCTCCTAGACCGCGTGGTGGTAAACTTTTTACGCCGTCAGATAATGGGTATAGGGGGTCAAAGCCCTAAGCCGCGTTTTTTTACCAGGTGCACCACAAAAGCCCCCACAATAAATGTAGATGCCAACAAGCCGATAATAGTCATTTGCACGGCATAATCAGCGAACCAGGCATAAAGCCCTACCCCAATTAAGACACCCAACACAATGCAGATAATTAGCGGTATTAGTTTCATGATTGGGATCCAAAAATCCTTTGCCACCAGGTTAACGGCCGTTCCTCTTCAGGCGCTTGCCGTTCGGTCAATTCACGCAATATCTTTAATTCAGTTTCGGCGGCCGTGGCGCGTTCGTCGGATTGGCGGCGTGCCTGGCGTTCAGTTTCGAGGTCATCGAGCAGCCGATCACGTTCTTCTTTGGTTGCTGTTAACTCCCCTTCCCTACTTGCTAATGTCGATGACAATTGCATAACCATGATTGCGTTTGGTTCAGGCGGTAACTCGTTGGCTACATCATCCAACTGACCGGCGCTTAACTCTTCTTTGATGCCGTTGTCATCGACGCCTTGACGTTTTAAGCGTGCGATTGTGGCGAGTAGTTTCAAGTCCTCATCATCAAATAACCGCTGTTGCCCTTTGGGAGGAACGGCCGTATCACTAAAAAAGTCACTGAACCATTTTGAATAATTTCGCACACTTGATTGTGATATTTCAAGTCGCTTTGCTGCCTGGCCTACTGTATCCATAGTGGTTTATAGCCCGATAAAGGCCGTAAATACAAACACCTATAACGCTTTAATTGCTTGCAAAAGTAACGTTTCGATGTATTATTAGGGCAAATAAACAAAAAACGGCCGTTGCAGGTGCTGATAACACCCACAACGACCTAACCCGAAAGCAGGATCGAGCTGCCAACGAGCTAACATATTTTAGCCCAAGCGCTTCCAATCTGCTATCGAAAGGAAGCGTTTTTTATTGCATTGACGTTAAGAGACATTTAGAAAGCAAAAGCGCCCGCCCTATCCTCATAGCAAGCCAGCGAAGAGATAGAGCGGGCACCAAAAACACGGAGTTATTTTACCATGACCCAAGAGAATGAACACGACGATGGCAGCCAACCAGCAGCCAACCAGCGACAAGTAACCGGCAGTTTCCAAAGTAGATTTGAAAACGCATATCAGGAAGTAACCACCGGCGGCTTGCCCCT
>CAYGMR010000808.1:0-1722 GCA_964350725.1 uncultured Ardenticatenaceae bacterium
AAGCGGCCGATAAAGGCTGGGCGGAGGAGTATGTGCCGCCGTCCGTGCAACCGCCCATGCCACAACCCCCTGACCAAATACACAATGGTGTGCACACAGCAACGGCCAAAAAAATCACTAAACCTGCACCTGCTACAAACGCCTCGGCCCCGCCGCCGCCACCTAACTTTGATGATGATCACCTACCCACAACCAATGTGGCAGCGGCCAAAAAACCTTTGCGTACATTACCGAAAAAAGTGGAAGAAACTGTTTCGGCAGGGCAGGTCTATACGGCGCGCAGTGGTGTCGAAGTTGTTGTACCAGGGAATGGCAATGGCAACGGCCGTATCCGCACCGTCATCGTCGAGATCAAACCGGCAGGCAATTGGCAAGAAACCATGCGCCGTTCTGTCAAATTGGCCGCCGACTATCAAGGTCACGACAAACTCAGCTTACAATTGCAAGGCCAAGATTTGTCGATGGACTTTCCCGATCAAAACACGAACTGCTGCAGCGATTTGATCGATGGCTTAGAACGTCTGCCGGGCATTGTGCGAGTATATGAAAAGTAACTATTTCTTCCCTCCGCTTGCAATCAGCCGAATTTATCTAGGGCATTCATCATCTCATTAACGCAAAAGAAAAATCGACATGGTTCAAAAGGCTAGTGGTAACCCGCTTTAGCGGGTTTCTTGTTTTAGCCGCGCATTTGAATGTGATTTAAGAATCATAGATAGCCAATTCTGGGGGAATGCCCAAGACCTCATGTTCTATAACTTCACCCGTTCTTGAATCAACGATGAAACTTTTTGACGCATAGCTAATCCCTACGTATTCTCGGAAAATATATTCAAAAGGAAAGAACCAATAGGATGTTCCTTTGATCTGCTGGGGAGATAAAAAGGTGTCACCTTCTGTACCACCCACTGTCACGTAATACTTGTCTTCTGAAGTAAATGTAGGGGTAACAGTTCGAATCGTTCCTGAATCATTAAACAAAAGGGCGCTGTAAGGTTGGTAGAAGACAATCTCGATAAAATGCAAAAATCTGCAACGGTATATAATTCAGTATGCAAACTTATTCTCATTTGATTTTGACTGCGGCATTGGCGGTTCCTGCAGCGCGATTAAACCATCAAAATAACAAGCATCTGCCCCCATTGAGCATAAGTGCTTTGCTGGTTGGCTCTATTTTGCCAGATATGTTTTTAATCATCCTGAGCATCATTGCCATTGTGCGTGACGTTGTCACTGGCGTTTTCATTAATAACGAATTCGCGTCCACACCAGGCATCCCACCGACTCCAGAATTGCTCGAGATCTCAATGACAGCAAAATTGTTTGAGGTATGGTTTTTTGAAAACCCTTGGGTTATTACCGCCCAAAATCTGTTTCACAGCCCATTATTATTAGCCATCTTCATTGTTGTCAGCTACATGGCATGGCAGCGGGGTTGGCGTTGGGGTGTATGGTGCTTTTGGTTGTTTTGTGCAGCCATGCTGCACACGCTCATCGACATTCCCCTCCATGTTACGGATGGTCCTTTGTTGCTCTTTCCGCTTAATTGGCACTTGCGTTTCATCAGTCCAGTCAGTTATTGGGACCCCAAATTTTATGGCCGCGAATGGAGGATCTTCGAACATTTATTGATGCTGGTACTGTTGATTTTTCTCGGTTTGTATTATCGTCCTACACTGAAAATTTGGTGGCAGCAGCGCAGGCAATAACGAAAAGTTTGGG
>CAYGMR010000809.1:0-1722 GCA_964350725.1 uncultured Ardenticatenaceae bacterium
TACCCAGGTTGAGCGAGGAAATAATCACATCGACATCTTCTGCAATAAGTGCATCGGCAAGTTCACGTGCTTTGCTGGGATCGTTGAAATCACCAACCCAAACGGGGATCATCTCTGTATCAAGGCCTAAATCGGCCGTTGCTTGTTCGATGGCGTGTACCTCGGCATAGGTGAAGGGCAACGTGAGTCCTGTGATATAACCGATTTTGCCAGTTTCAGATAGTTGGGCCGCAACGGCACCGCCGCCATATGCACCGACTTCCATATTGCGTACGATGACCCAGACATTGTCGGGCGCGTCGGCGATGTTGGCATCGGCTTCAGCGATGAAGAAGAGGTCAGGAAATTCGTTGGCTAATTCGAGGGTTTGATTTAGGAATTGGCCGCCATGGGTGAAGATGATGTTTGCACCATCGTCAATGTATTCGCGCATGACGCGGTCGACATCGGGCACGGCCACTGATTCGGAAAAAACGACTTCGGCGCCCAGTTCTTCGCCAACGGCCGTTACGCCTAAATGACCCAAAGTGTTGTAGTCAGCATCCGTGATGGTTCCGGGAAAAATAGCGGCGAGCTTGTACGCATCGGCTGGTTCCGGTTCGGCTGCACCACCACATGCAGCCAGCATTAACAAAATCACCAATAAAGTTAATACAGCAAATGTCCTTTTCATCTCTTGAATCCTCCTTGTGTTGGGAAAATAAATCGTATTAATAGTACGCTACTTGGAAAAGAGCGTCAATGGCATATCAATAGCAATTTTCACAGAGTTGGATATGGTTGATTGGTGAAATTTATGGGTATTGCATGTTATACTTGGGTGCTGACCGGCTAACAAGGATAAACCATGACAAAAATCGACTTCAAGAAAACTTTGAAACATCTTTACAAAAAGGAATATACGGTGGTCGACGTGCCACCGCTGCAATATCTGATGGTGGATGGACATGGCACACCCGGTGTTGTGCCCGCCTATCAAGAAGCGTTAGAAGCCCTGTATGCAGTGGCTTACAAAATAAAATTTGCCAGCAAAAAAGAGCTGCAACAAGATTACGTGGTGCCACCCTTAGAGGGGTTGTGGTGGGCACAAGATATGGAAAGTTTCACCAGCAAACGTGACAAAAGCAAATGGGATTGGACGATGATGATTATGCAGCCAGATTGGATTACACCCGCCATGTTTGAGGCCGCGTGTACTATCGTCAAAAAACAAAAAGACCCGGCCGCTTTGCCCAAACTGCGTTTGGAAAGCTATGCGGAAGGTTTGTCAGTACAAATTATGCACATCGGCACATACGATGATGAAGGTCCAATCCTGCACAAGCTGCACCACGAGTTTATGCCAGCCAATGGCTACACCTTCAATGGCAAACACCATGAAATATACCTCAGCGACCCGCGTCGTGTTGCCCCAGAAAAGCTAAAAACGGTGCTGCGCCAGCCAGTGGTCAAAATAGCATGAATGCTGAGCTTGTCGAAGTCCGGGCTTCGACAAGCTCAGCCCTCGTTCTGCAAAGTGTTAATTATCTAGTTAACAAGGTAATAAAACTGTTTAACATAAATAGTTTAAACAAGCTCTGGCCGGTCTCCTGACCGTGTCCACTGGTTCGGGGAGACTGGCTAGAGCAAATGAATAATAACTTTTGTTGGCATGGTTCAATAACGTGCTTTTCATCTTTACAAATGACTACAACGAATTTGGAAATAAACGAATTGAACCAG
>CAYGMR010000810.1:0-1719 GCA_964350725.1 uncultured Ardenticatenaceae bacterium
CCTACAAAGCTGGGGTTACGCTGATATGGAAGATAAGAATGTTGCGGCAGCGCTCCCGGCTCGGGCAGATGATCCTTCTCTGGCCATTTCACCTGTGCGCCAACAATATCATCCCAGGCAATGCCACCGCCAATTTCTGCCTTCAGATCCGTGAGGCGGCGCGCTAATTCGGCCGTTTCCAATTCAGGTGCAATGCCTAGCTCTTCTGACAGACGGCGACGATTGTGTTTGTATTGTTGTAACGCACCTTCTATTTGGCCACTGGCAGCAAGGAACTGTAGTAAATAACGCAATGCCGCTTCGTCAAATTCATCTAACAACAACCAGCGCCGTGCTGCGTTAACCCCTTTTTGCCAGGCTTTTTCCTTGGCATAAGCAGCACAAACTTTACGATAGGCGAGCGTCACTTGATAGCGTAAATGCTCCCTTTCCAACGAAAGCCATTCATTAAAGTGTGGCACATCTCGCAGGTAAAAGCCAGCCAGGAGATCGCCTTGGAATAATTGCAACTTGATATCCAGTTCGCTCGGCTCGTCCACTACTAATGCCCGTTTCAGCATCCAATAATCGACGAATGTGCCTTCTATCTCCTTGAAAGCAAGCTCTTTACGCGTGATTTGCAGTTCAGGAACAAGTTTTCGCACGCGAGGCAGCAAAGCACGCATCCGTGTCAATGATTGTGCGGCAGACGTCGAGTCCCAGATAAGATCTGCCAGGAATTCTCGGCTGCGCGGCTGACCATGGATTATCAGGGCAGAGATCAGCGCACACCCTTTGTCACTTTTCATCAATACCGAGGGGTTGCCAGACTCTTCAATTGTCAAGCTGCCAAGCAGTTTATAACGCAAACCCATTCTTGACCGATCATCATTTCCTATGGACATGTAATCAATAATAACGAAACAACCCCAAGCTGACCATAGCGTTTTCTAAAAATGAATGATCCAGTTGGTCCTCCCCAGAACTAGACTAACCAATGCCAAAACGATTGATCTCGCGAATCATTATTTTCCTGCATTAGGCTAAAGCAATGGCTAGGTTATGATGCGTTCATGATGCGATAAAAGATTATACTAATCAACATGGATCAAGAAAATCTTGCGTACCTTCTTCGGTTACAGCGCAACGACCAAAGCGATCCCTGGCGGGTGTCTGTGCAAAATGTGCATACCGGCGAATTGATTCGCTTTGCTAATGAACGCGAAATGTTCCGCTATCTAATGCAGCGTTTGGCTATCGGATCGATGCCACCAGCCCATGAGGACGAAGAAGAGGGTGCCAGGGAACAGGATACGGACATTTTTTGAGACATTGTCTGCAAAGGAATGAGATTATGAAACGCCGTCGCTACCTAACACATTTGCTCGTATTTGGCTTTTTTCTGCTTGCTAGTTTGTTTGTCACTGCCCGCCGTTTGGATGCGCAATCACCGGCACAGGTGGAGTTGAACGCGATATGGGAACGCGTAAAAAACAGCGGTGCCTATCGCTTTAGTGCCGACGTCACTGAACGCGCAGTGAGTGAAAGCGCCGGCGGCGATTGGCCCGAAACGCGTATGTATATGGAAGGGCAAACTAACATTGAGGACGAGTCGGTTTTGCTGACATTGTGGAGCGGCAGCGGCGGTGTGCAAGCCCCAGAAAGCGGCGCGCAATTAAAAATTGAGGAAGGGCGCAGCTATTATCATACCGGCAACGGCCGTTGGGAGGAGGTGCCCGG
>CAYGMR010000811.1:0-1718 GCA_964350725.1 uncultured Ardenticatenaceae bacterium
GATCCCCTACGACGTACAACTCGTAGGAGGAATGATTCTTCATGAAGGAAAGCTGCATCCAAACCATGCCAATGGGCACATACGTCCCCCAATGGATGGGGATAGCAATCGTAGGGGTTAGATGTTCCAACGCTTTTGCTGCGCGGAAGGGATCAAGATGACCAGAGCCGATTGTTGGGCCATAGCCCCAAACTGGAATCAAAGCCACATCAATATCGGTACCTATTCTTTCCATTTCAGGGAATAAATCGGTGTCACCGGCAAAATAGATTTCGTTACTGCCATCAATAATGAAACCCATGCTGTCACCTTTATGTTTGCTCATGGGTACACGCGTGTTGCTGTGATTGGCTGGCGTGGCAATAATGTCGACACCATTTAGCTGGATCGTCTGGTCTGGGATAATTTCTTCAATATACTTAAACCCTTTTTTCGCGAGCAGTTTGGCAGCTCCTTTAGGGACAATGAGTGGCATGTCATAGCCAAAGGCACGTAATGTAGGAAAGTCTAAATGATCCCAATGCATGTGTGAAATCAAAATAGCGTCGATATCCCAAGCTGTGTAATCTGGCACTGCGACCAAACGTGTTAAATGCGCTGCGCGTTTGCGTAATAGTGGATCGGTTAGCAGTGTTACACCGTCCATCTCGACGAGAACGGTCGCATGACCGGCAAATGTGATTTTATTTTGTGCTTCTTGTGTATTTCCAGATACGTCCACAGCATCTCCAGGAATTTGTTTAGCCATTGAAGTTGATCATAACCAAATGTACCTTGTGGTCAAATGATGTTCACCTTAGCTCTATTTTAGGTAATTCACAAAAAATATATTGACCAAAGACAACCATGGTTTACCTAATGTGCTAATCTTGAAAATCGAATAGGTCTGGATAAGCCCAGAGACCGGGTAGGCCGCCAGTGTGCAGGAAAATGAGGATGTCGTCGGTGGAGAAACGGCCGTTGCTCACCAAATCCAACAAACCCGCAAAAGCCTTACCCGTATACACTGGATCGAGAATGATGCCTTCTTCTCGTGCCAAGAGTTCAATCGCTGCTTTGGTTTTTGGTGTTGGTTGTGCATAAGCAGACCCCGCATAAGTTTTCTCAATAAGTGGTATGTCTTGTGCTTGATTTTGACCCACGCCACCAAGCGCTTCGTGTAGCGAGTTGGTTAAGCGTGCTAAACTGCTAGGAAAGCCTTTCCACAGCTTGCCAATATCTAATCCCAAGGCATTGATCGGCGAATTTAGCATTTGTAAGCCAGCTAACAATCCTGCGAGCGTGCCGCCGGTGCCAACGGCCGTAATGAGGGTGATCTTTTCTAACGGCAAATTTAAGGTGGTTGCCTGATTGTGAATTTCTAGTGCGGCAGCTACATAGCCCAAACAACCGGTGACGCTGTGACCGCCGACAGGCATGAAATAGGTGTCTGTTCCTAAACGCAGCGTCGCTAGAATGCGCACCAGGCGATTGGTGGTTTCAAGGGTCATTGAGGCATCACCCCCGCCACCAAAGGGGATGAAGTGCATTTTAGCACCCAAGAGATCGTTTAGGAGTAGATTGCCGCTGAGGGGAAACGGCCGTTTCCCAAAGAAAAACAAATGCGCTTCCAAGCCCAGCCCTGCACAAGCCGCGGCCGTCATGCGTGCGTGGTTGGATTGCAGACCGCCATAGGTAATCACTTTCCTTTTACCCTGAGCCAAAACTTCAGCCATGAT
>CAYGMR010000812.1:0-1716 GCA_964350725.1 uncultured Ardenticatenaceae bacterium
AATTCGTGAAATCCGTGTAATTCGTGGCAATAAAAGAAAACTGCAAAGGTAGTGTCATGAATAATCAGTCAAAAAACTTAACACATCTCTCCCCGCACCGTTAAAGGCTGGATAAAGAGTATTGCCAGAGATAGATGAAGTTTGATAAGCTATGGGTAACAAGGTTGCAAAGTTGCACGGTTGCAATTTGTGGCACGGTCTGGAGACACGGCCACGAGCATCCCCATCACAATCTGTTTGTCTTGGTTAAAATGTGGCACGGTTTGGAGGCACGGCCACGAGCGATACGACAAACCAAACTTATTTGTACCTATGCCACCATCAACGTTTTATTGGAGCAAAAACTATGCGCCGTTTAGGCTTAATTTTTTTTATTTTGCTGGGAATTTCACTCTTTAGCATTTTGCCATTACATACACAAGCCCAGTCACAAGAAGTGCTTGTACTGGAAGTTGAAGGTGCTGTGACCCCAGTGATGGCCGACTATTTCCAGCGGGGTATCGATACGGCCGCTGCTTCAGGTGCAACGGCCGTTGTCATCCAACTCGACACACCTGGCGGGCTGGTAGACACAACGCTTGAAATCATGCAAAGTTTTCATGCTTCTGAAGTGCCTGTCATCATCTACATCACCCCTAAAGGGGCACAGGCTGCATCCGCCGGCAGCATCATCACAATGGCGGGTCATGCGGCAGCCATGGCACCAGACACGGTCATCGGGGCCGCTTCGCCAGTAGGTCAAGATGGAGCCGATCTGGAAGAGACAATCTTTCGTAAAGTCAGCGAAGACCTCAAGGCGACTGTACGCAATCTGACGACCGAACGTGGGGCAGCAGCCACCCAACTCGCGGAAGAGATGATCGACGATGCCCGCGCTGTGACGGCCGAAGAAGCGTTAGAAGCGGGGTTAATTGATGTCATCGCTGCAGATTTGCCCGATTTATTACAACAGCTTGATGGCACAACCGTACTTGTCAATGCTGAACCTATTGTATTGGAAACGGCCGCTGCTTCCGTGCGTGAACTGCCGATGACCTCTATCGAACATCTGCTGTTTTTGCTGATCAGTCCCGTCTTATTAGGGCTGTTATTGACCATTGGCGTACAAGCCATTTTGATCGAATTATCCAGTCCCGGCGGCTGGGTCGCCGGTCTGATTGGCGTTTTGTGCATTGGGCTGGCTTTATATGGGCTGGGGCAACTGCCAGTCAACTGGCTCGGCTTCGGCTTGATGCTGGTCGCCTTTGTCTTATTTTTTATGGAGATCAAAGCGGCAACCCATGGCGCTTTGGCAATCACCGGCACCATTATCTTGATTATAGGTTTACTCGTGTTATTTAATACCCCCCAAACACCAGATATTATTCGTCTTTCCATCCCCGCTGCGATGGGCATTGGGCTGCTGACAGCCATGTTCTTCATTTTCATTATCGGCAAAGCTTTAGCGGCACAACGCGCACGCCCAGTTACGGGCATCGAAGGGTTAATCGGCCAACGAGGGCCAGTGCGCGAACCCTTGACCTCCGCCAAGCTTAAAGCACCTTACAGCGGCATGGTTTTAGTCGCTGGTGAATTATGGCGTGCTGAAGCTGCTGAAGAATTAGCCAAGGGAGAAATGGTGGAGGTAACGGCCGTAAACGGCTTTACGCTGCATGTTAAGGCCACCGCCGAACCTTCATAATCTAAAATCACTTAGATCGCGTACGGTCCGTTAAG
>CAYGMR010000813.1:0-1715 GCA_964350725.1 uncultured Ardenticatenaceae bacterium
AAGCCCATTTGCCAATTCCGCTAACTTATTTGCGAATGGGCACTTAACTTGTCAAATAGTTTTCGAGGGCATCGATATCAGCAGGCATAGTGATGGGGGGTGTCGCTTGCTCAACGGCCGTACCGGGATCTTTCAAGCCATGCCCAGTGAGTACACAAACGGCCGTTTTATTCGTCGGATCGATTGCGCCCAGCTCGATTTGTTGTTTGAGCGCAGCCACGCCTGTGGCCGATGCTGGCTCAACAAAGACACCCTCGCGCTTCGCTAACAAATGCCAGCTTTCGAGAATTTTTTCGTCAGTAACGGCCGTTATAATGCCATCCGATTCGTCTAAAGCCTCTAATGCTTGCCGCCAACGGGCCGGATTACCGATGCGGATCGCTGTTGCCAACGTTTCCGGCTTTTCAACCACCTTCCCATTTACGATGGGTGCCGAACCTGCCGCCTGTCCGCCAAGCACACGCGGCAGCCCTTTGCCATACTGCTTATACCCCATCCAATAGGCAGAGATATTGCCAGCATTACCCACCGGCAAACAGTGCCAATCTGGGACTTGCCCATCTAATTGATCAACAATCTCAAACGAGCCAGTTTTTTGGCCTTCCAACCGCCAGGGATTGATTGAGTTCACCAGCGTCACGGGTTGGCGCTCGACAATCGCCCGCACCATATCAAGCCCTTCATCAAAAGAGCCATCGATGCTGATCACATCAGCCCCATAAGCCAGACAGGCCGCCAATTTGCCCAGCGCGATTTTACCTTCGGGCACCAAGACCAGACAGCGCAAACCCGCACGGGCAGCATAGGCGGCGGCACTGGCGGCGGTATTGCCAGTGCTGGCACAAATCACCGTCTTGGAACCTTCGGCAACGGCTTGTGTGATCGCGGCAGTCATACCGCGATCCTTAAACGAACCGGTGGGATTCAGACCTTCATATTTGAGAAAAAGACGCAGATTCGCGCCTGGGGCGATTAGTTCTGCCAAACGCGGCGCGGCAACCAAAGGCGTGTTGCCTTCGTTCAGGGTGATAACCTGAACGGCCGCATCAAAGGGGAGATAGTTTCGATATTGATGAATGACACCTTGCCAACTCATATTTTTCCTATTCTTTTACAGTTACACGGAGTTTCACAAAGCACTACCTGTGCAGTTTTTTCTTTTTGCCACGGATTATCACGAATTAACACGGAATATGAATTAAATCCGTGAAAATCTGTGCTAATCCGTGGCCGAAAATTACGATTATGCGAAAAATGAAAACATAGTGACAGAGTAAGCACGGAGATTCACGGAGAGATTTTGGAGAGGTGTTCTGATAAAGAATATGATTTTCTTACCAAGCTTTTTTGTGACTTTCAAGCCTCTCGGTTCTCTGTGTAACTCCGTTAATCCTCCGTTCCCCTCCGTGTTCCTGTCGTTATCTGATTAGTTTTTCTTTATTCGCCAACTGGTGCGGCGGGAATGATTAAGACTTGTCCTTCTTCAATTTGGCCAGCATCAGTCAGACCATTGGCCTGCGCAATATCGACCCAACTCAACCCAAATTGCACAGCGATGCTGTAGAGGTTATCGTTTGCTTGCACGATATATTCTGTGGTTTCTGTAACGGCCGTTTCCGTTGCTGTTTCCGCTGTTTCTGGTTCAGCTTCAGCAGCTGCTGGTTCATTTTCAGCAGCATAAAACGCTTCGATCTCTGCCAGGGTTGGAATGCGTA
>CAYGMR010000814.1:0-1706 GCA_964350725.1 uncultured Ardenticatenaceae bacterium
ATTGTTGCTGTTTTACCAGAATAATCCCTGCATGTGACTTGCCCTGCGACAAATACTCAGAACAATAAGCCATGTTCACCTTGAAGTATAGCTATCAGCCATTCATCAAGCAATCTCTCGGTTTTTATCACATGAAAAAATTTTTCATCTGGCCATAAGCGCGGCCAGTGGTCTGTGGCTGGTAGACACTTGCCTAACCGTTTTCGGGCACGCTCCGCCGATTGTGACATCGATTGATTTCACAGTTTTCTATTGGCGTGACGGCCGTATTTGGGCACGCTCCGCCGATTGTGACATAAATTACTGTCACAGTTTTCAATTGGCGTGACGGCCGTTTCCGGCACACTCCACCGCTAAAGAATAAACATTACCTGCTTGTTGCAAGCAGATATACAGTCACGATTGTGCTGTCCAGAACCAGATAAGCTTGTCCTGGAAAGCGCATTGGCCAAACAATTGGGGTAACTATGAACTCCCCTTGGGAATCACAACCCACCAACACATCCTATGTTATAGAACTGATGATAAATAATATACCGGATTGTATCGTCAACCTTACATGTAACGGTGAAGAAACAACCGCGTAGTCTCATTAAATATCTGTGCCTACAACATAGTTTGGTGTCGGGGGATATTTATTTTGTTGTTTGATGCTGTGCGGTTCTCACTGGATTTCTCCCAAATTTGACTTGCCAATTTTGACTTTAGGGCTGCTACCTTACAAAATTTGTTACGACTGAATACATTTGAAATAGTTAGTACAATAGGTCTTTCTGTATAGTACAATTGTATATATCTTGGGTATTTTTTGTACTTAAAGACAGCCTTTGACTAGCTGGTGGCAGACTGAACAAAAGGCGAAATCAGACCCATTTCACGAGCTTTGGTGATTGCAGCCATGTGGTTCGTAACACCTAGTTTTTTATATGCTTGCGAGAGTGTATTACGCACCGTGGAATGCGCTAAATCCAACTCTTTTGCAATTAACTCCGTAGTAATATCTGGACAGGCGATCGAAAGAGACAATATCTCAATCTGGCGCATGGTTAAAAGCGGCGCAGCGTGCAAGGTGCTCAAATAAAGCTCGTTTGCTTGTTCACTCAAAAATGTGCCCCCAGCAGCGATAGAACGTAAAATGCTTCCCAATCTCTGAATTTGGGTGCGATCATCTTTAAACATATAACCACTTACCCCATTTTCAAGTGCTAACTTCAACAAGATTACTTCTTTGAACATCGTTATGATCACAATTGATAAATGTGGGTATTTCAATTTCAATGTAGGCATGATGGAGAAAATTGGAAACGGCCGCTGTTCGCTCGCACTAACACTTATATTAAATTCAAGTATCAATATATCGGTTGGATGGGCAGCCAATGCAGGCAACAATTGATCGCCGTAATGGATCAGGGCCACTATCTCAATATCAGGCACCTTACTGAGACGGAAAACATAGCCATCAATCACGCTCTGATGGCTCTCAAGAATCGTGAGATAAATTTTATCTGGCATAATTCCCAATTTACTTTGTCTAAGGGCAATGATGTAAACAATGATAAAAACTGCTGCAGAAACGATCTGGATCCTATTCTAACATGCTTTGTGTTTTTTTGCACAATTAGATAAACCGATGCAAGGCGTTTGCATACTTGTTCTTATAGGCTTCTTTCGCCACGAATTGCACGAATTTTAAGCATTGAAACCAT
>CAYGMR010000815.1:0-234 GCA_964350725.1 uncultured Ardenticatenaceae bacterium
GCCTACGCAATTTCCCGCCGTCCGATCGGCCGTATGTGGTTTGCAAACAGGGATGCCACAGCCACAGCTTCACCATCCATGCTCGCAAATTCAACTTCATACCCTTCATCGTCACCGTGAACCAGAACAATAATTGCCCAGAACCAAGCTAAATTAAATAACTTGGTTCTGGGTAAATTTGGACGGCCGTTGCTACCCTTGCTCCACAAACTCATAAAGAGAATAGGCACGACT
>CAYGMR010000815.1:247-1703 GCA_964350725.1 uncultured Ardenticatenaceae bacterium
ATATCCCGTGTAATGCGTTTCGGGCGGCTTTTGGTGTAAATATTGGCATTATCTAGCTTCATTTTAGGATCGCAATCGTCTATGCGCTGCATCAAGCCGCGAACAGGAAACGCTGACATTTTTTGCGTTAGCAAGGTGTAGTCACTGATGTCTGCAACGACCGTTGGCAACTCCATTAATTGTACAAAACCACCCCGTTTACCTAAATAAGTGAGATTTAGTAGCCACTTGCTTAAAGTCGGAATGTGAGCTTCAGACGTTCCTAAAACCAAATGGATCGCTTCAGGAAAATAGACATATTCACGATAGCCGATTGTTTTTTGAAATGGTCCCGCATCGGCCGCACCTTCTACCGCTGGTTTACGGCGTATCTTCAGAATTTTGGCAAACAGATTTGTAACCACAATCTGCTCAGGCAATTGGATACCTATTTCGAGTTGGCGTAGCCACACCCACGCCTTTTCTGCCCCTGCCCATCCATCCACACGAATAGCGACATCTAGTAGTGCCATTTTAAGCGCATAGGGAGAAGGAATCAGCAAGCTTTTCCCGCCAGACGACGTGGCCCATGACGGCTTGAGACTAAATAAAGTTGTCGCTTGATAAGTTGCTTGTACCCAGTTCATAAATTATTCCGCGTAACTTAAACGATACGGCATCCCATCGGCGATAACATTGCTTAACTGTTGGGCGTATTCATTGATCGAATCAAACGAATAGGCAATCAGTGCATTAGGGCGAATGCCATTGAGCGTATCGCATAGGTTGCTGATTTCTTCTCGATAGCCATCTTTTAAGGGGCTGAGGGTTGGCGCAGGCACAACATCTTTACTCACGGCAACGACACCGCGCACATCCAGAATGTGGGGGGCTTGCGTATTGCGCATCGCTCCCGCTGGTTCTACAAGCGTGTAAATCAGTGCCTCAACCAATGCCTTAAATCGCGCCTGCCGCTCCTCATCACTGATGACATACTCTTGGGTGATGTCGTTAAAACCGATTCGTGCGGCTTCAATCGTGGCGATGAGGGCATAGACGCCGCTGTTGGCTGGACGGTGAAAAATATTTTGCCCCAAATTAGATTTACGTGTGCCTTCTTCACTATCAGCTTGGCGCTTTTTGTCGCTGCGCTCGCTGGCATATTTAACATGAAAATAGCTGTCGGAACGTGTTTTTTCCGGTTGACCAATCACCCAGCCAAACTCCACGACCGATTTGCGCGGCAATGATTTTGATCCGGCGGTAATCAAATTGCCCAATGTATCATCTATAGCGCAGCTTTGCAGCATCAAGGTTAACGCTTCAGCATCGCTTAATGATTCGGCCTGGTTGATGAAATCGCTGTCGGCGCTAATGCGGTTGGCGTTGAAGGTGCGGCAGCCGGAACAGAGCGCTAATTGATTCGATACAGCTATTTTGTGTAGATGTTCAGCCAAAATATGTTTGATCATATCAC
>CAYGMR010000816.1:0-1695 GCA_964350725.1 uncultured Ardenticatenaceae bacterium
AATGCGCATACACAGCACCCGGCACATGCCCTTGCAAATAAGCCTGCCGACCCGCTTGCGTATCTTCCAAACTAAAACGGCAGTCCACGACCACCCAATCCTCGATTGTCCAATCCTCAGCCCCAATATTAGCTGCCAATTCCTCACAATCAATCAATGTCGAATACATATTTTCTATCCATGTTATAAACACTCAGCCATTCAACCGAGCAATAGTTATTCCAAAATCACGTCATGAACCCGTTTCAACGGGTTTCCAATATCAGCCGCGTATTTCAATACGCGGATTCAATACGCGGGTTCAATACGCGGATTCAATACGCGGGTTCAATACGCGGGTTCAATACGCGGCACAAGCAGCTCCCCACGCATCACCAGCGCCGCATAACCGCCCACCTGAACCGACTCAATCTCACCCGGCGGCCCGATCACCTCAACAAACACCTCGCCCGGCCGTCCCATCCAATGCCCTTGCTCGGCAATAAAACGCGGCGTGTCGATCAAACCGTACCGCCATAAATACGCTGCCATGCCGCCCGTTGCCGACCCGGTCACAGGGTCTTCGGGCGTATCCGGCGGCACGCCAAAATGACGCGCAAATGTTGCCCCACGTGCTGTAAGTCCCGGCAGCACAAACAAATGCGGACTAAAAAAATCGCCCTGTTCACGCAGAGCAGAATATGCAGCCACATTGGGTCTGGCGCGGCGCAAAGCATCCAAATCACGCAGTGGGATCATTAACTGCGGCGTGCCTGTGCTCACCGTCATGATCGGCGCATCGGGCAGGGCATCCTCTGGCTCTAGACCAAATGCTGGCAGCACCTCAACGGCCGTATATTCACGCATAAAACGCGGCTTGAGCTGCGACATCGTAATCAGAGGCAACTCTGGATCAGTCGCGTCAATTGCCACATCAATAATGCCCGCTTGCAACTGTAATTTAATGCTAAATTCAGTTTGAAAAATGGGCAGGCGGCCAGTATAAATCAGAGCAAACAGCGTCGCAATCGTCGGATGTCCGGCCAGTGGAATTTCTTCGGCAGGGGTGAAATAGCGTGCCCGAAAATCTGCCTGCTCAGACCGCATCACAAATGCGGTCTCGGACAAATTCATCTCGCGTGCGATGCTTAACATGGCAGCCGCTGATAATTCGTCAGCATCAAACACTACAGCACATGGATTTCCTCCGTAGGCCGTTTGCGTAAAAGCATCCACTTGCACAAGCGCTAATTTGTCCATCCTATCTCCAATTGTAAGACAATTTTGCAAATCGTCTGGGCGCTTTGCAAAATCGACCCACAGCAACAATCTTAACCTACGCCACATAGGCGCAAAACTAACGTCTATCTTACAACACATCCTGTCACCTTGCCCACATACGACCATGCAGTATAATCCGCAGCAGAACAGATTATTGGAGTAAATGCATGTCTCGTAGAGTTGTTTTTCCTTTTACCGCAATCGTTGGCCAAGAGCGTATGAAACGCGCCCTTGTACTCAACGCTGTTAATCCACAAATCGGTGGTGTCCTCATCCGTGGTGAGCGCGGCACCGCCAAATCCACCGCGGCCCGCGCTTTGGCTGCCCTACTGCCCGATATTGAAGTGCTTGAAGGCAGTCGCTATGGCTGTGACCCCAGCCGTCCCTCTGAGTGGGCCGATGACAGCCGTGTTCTTTATGCTGATGGTGAAATCA
>CAYGMR010000817.1:0-1691 GCA_964350725.1 uncultured Ardenticatenaceae bacterium
CAAAGATGAACATGGACTGGGTTTCTTTGATGGCACACATCTATACGAACACGAAGACCCACGCAAAGGTGCGCATCCGGATTGGGGAACCTATATTTTTAATTACGGCCGTAAAGAAGTTACGCAATTCCTCGTTAGCAACGCCCTCTTTTGGCTCGACAAATACCATATCGACGGGTTGCGCGTCGATGCTGTCGCTTCAATGCTTTATCTGGATTTCTCCCGTGCAGCCGGCGAATGGCTGCCTAACCGCTTTGGTGGCCGCGAAAATATCGAAGCGATTGAATTTATTCGCCGCTTCAACACCAGCGTGCAAAAGAATTATCCGGGTACAATCACATTGGCTGAAGAATCCACATCCTGGCCGGGTGTTACACAGCCAGTAGAGAAAGCCGAGCACAATCTGGGCTTTACGTACAAATGGAATATGGGCTGGATGCACGACAGCTTGCAATACTTTAGCAACGACCCTGTTTATCGCTCTTATCACCATGGGACGCTGACTTTTTCTTTGTTATATGCGTTTAGCGAAAATTTTGTACTGCCTTTCTCCCATGATGAAGTTGTACATCTCAAGAAAAATATGCTGGATAAAATGCCAGGCGACAGTTGGCAAAAATTTGCCAATTTGCGTGCATTATATGGCTATCAATGGAGCCATCCAGGTAAGAAATTGCTCTTCATGGGCACTGAATTTGGTCAATGGCGTGAATGGAGTGAAGCCCGCAGTCTTGATTGGCATTTACTTGAACAAGATGAAAAACATTTGCAGTTGCAGCACTTTGTACGCACCCTCAACCAGCTCTATAGCAGCGAATCTGCTTTACATATTGACAGCAAAGCATGGCAAGGTTTCCAATGGGTCGATTTACTCGATGGCCACCGCAGCATATTGGCTTTTGCACGGATTGATCCAGATAAAAACGAAACCATCTTAATTGTCTGCAACTTCACACCTGTTGTACGCACAGATTATCGGCTGGGTGTACCAGAAGCTGGCAGTTATGTGGAAATCCTCAACAGTGATGCGGCCGAATTTGGCGGCAGCAATGTTGTCAATGGCGTCCAAGAAAGCACCCCCACCCCATGGCACGATCAAGATAATTCGATTTTGTTCACGCTGCCGCCATTGGCTGTCACTTATTGGAAGCTGAAATCATAATATAATAAACATTAAATTATTGGGATTTATGAGTTTTTGGGATTTTTTAATCCCTTAGTCCTCAAAATCCCAGACATTATTTTTTCTTCCACCTATGCTCAGCAAGCGCACGATACCATACGGCACATCAATTTTTAGCGAGATTACTGCCCTGGCCCAACAACATGGGGCGATTAATTTGGGGCAAGGGTTTCCTGACTTTGCCGCGCCAGATTTCTTGAAAGCGGCGGCTCAAGGCGCGATTGCGGCGGATATCAACCAGTATGCACCTAGCAACGGCCGTATCAATTTACGCACTGCCCTCAGCCAAAAAATGGGTCGCGATTATGGCCTCGCGGTCAACCCAGACACCGACATCACCGTTACCCATGGCGCAACCGAAGCGATCTTTAGTACCATTTTGGGGCTCGTTGATCCTGGTGATGAAGTCATCATCTTTGAACCCTATTTTGACATTTACCTGCCATCGATCACCTTTGCTGGCGGTATCCCACGTGCCTACACACTGCGGCCACCCGATTGGCCGCTT
>CAYGMR010000818.1:0-1668 GCA_964350725.1 uncultured Ardenticatenaceae bacterium
TGTGCCAGTCCTGCAGGTAATTCGGAAGTTAGGGGTATTAAAACGTTTCCCAACGTGCACGGTAACGGATATTTATGTGTTGTTATCTCAACAGAAAGCGCGATTAGAAGAATCTTTAGGCTGGCAATTGAATTTGAAAGAAGACTTGCCGAGATTGCTTGCAGAGGAAACGAAGCAAGGCAGGCTTGTTCCCAAAGTAGTAGATTCGGTTATACCCGCATTAGGCGAGACGAGACAAACCGGTGTCTGGCGTTCCCAGCAGTTAGCCATGCAGCGCGAAGCGCGCTTGTTTTCTGACATCCTCGTGTTATTTGAGGGGATTGACGAGGATTGGGACCTGTTAGACGTCGCAATCTGGTTGGCTGTGGATGACAAAGATCGTCTCTTGGCGCTACATATAGTGGATACGCCGGCTCAATTGGAAAGCCCCGCTGTGCTTGAAATGGCTGCGCGCTTTCAAGAGCGGTGTCAAGAATTTGGATTGGTTGGTGAATTTGCTGTCGAAGCGGGCAATCATTTATCAAGTTATCTGAAGCGTGCTGTTTGGTCTGATCTTGTGTTGGCCAGCCTTACGGAGCCGCCTAAATCAAACCCTTTGGCGCGGTTACGTTCTTTCTGGGGGCCAATGATCGAGCAATGCCCACGCCCGCTTTTGATCACTACCCATGCAAATGCTTTTAATATGTCACCCATGTTGTTGGCTTATGATGGCAGCCCCAAAGCTGATGAGGCATTGTTTTTGGCGACTTATCACGCTGCTCGCTGGAAAAATGAGTTGACTGTGCTTACTGTGCATGCGCCATCAAATGCAGAAAGTGGTGGCAGCGTGCTGGCTAGGGCAAAAACATATCTGGAAGATCATGGGGTTTATCAGGCTAATTATATTTTGGATGCAGGCGAAGTTGGCCCCACCATTATCAAGCACGCTGCGGATAACGATTGCAATTTAATCGTCATGGGTGGCTTCGGTTTACGTCCTGCAAAACGTTTGATTCAAGGCAGCTCAATCGAGTATGTTTTACAGCATATGACGCAGACTCTTTTGATATGCCGTTAAATTGGATTTAAGATGACTAAAACACAAAGTTCTATCAAAGGTCTCGGCGAGATTGCGCTGCGAGTGGAAAATTTAGACGAGATGCAGAAATTTTATGAGCAAGTTATTGGTTTGCCTTTAATGCAACGCTTTGCCAAATCTGCTTTTTTCAAAATTGCTGATGGCTTTGCAGGGCATACTCAAATATTGGCGCTTTTTGATCGTGCAGACACCGAAAATTACACGGGTTTGGATTCCGAAAAGACAACAGTTGATCATATTGCTTTTGCGATCTCATTGGCAGATTTTGAAGCGGAAGTAAGGCGACTGGAACAGCATGGTTTGCAAGTTGACACGGCCGAACATGCCTGGGTGCACTGGCGTAGTCTTTACGTCAATGACCCTGAAGGAAATCTCGTTGAGTTTGTTTGTTACGATGTTGATGTGGTTTGAGGCTGGTTTTTCTGGCTAGGGTTCCACAATAATGGTGCCAACCATGCCCGCTTCCATGTGGCCTGGCACACCGCAGTAAAAATCAAAAGTGCCTGGTTCTTGGTCTGTGAAGGTTTCCGTAACCTGGCTGTTGGCAGGCATAGCGGCATGAACTTCAAAATCAGCTGTGTCAAAGCTAG
>CAYGMR010000819.1:0-258 GCA_964350725.1 uncultured Ardenticatenaceae bacterium
TGCCCGTTTTGCCAGCATTATGTGTTTCAAACACGGGCGATGAAAACGGGAGACCCCGCCATCTGTTTTGACAATGTTTTCCCCGTTTGCATAGCCGCTACAGCACATATTGGTATGACAAAATGTAAAGAAACCATTAATCAATAACATGCCATGCTCCAGAACACAGCCTTGTCACACCAGCATTGGGTGAGATGCTGCGGAGACGGCGCTTTGTGTTTTAGTTGAGGGTATGCAGCAGCATCCCACCCCTACCAT
>CAYGMR010000819.1:268-1668 GCA_964350725.1 uncultured Ardenticatenaceae bacterium
TGCCACAATTTTCGGCATAACTTTTCCTGCAGCCTCTAACTGACCTGACAAACAGCGGGCACGGTCGGAAACACGGCCCTGAGCTGTGGGTGACAACAACAAAAGTTGTGCGCACAGGTTGACAGGCAACGGCCGTTTCTTGTATACTACCCCGCATGGCAACACAACGCCTGAGCGTCCGTAAACGCATAAAATGGAGAGCAAAGTGGTGGTGAAGTACAAAAACACCACGCTCTACCGTAAGGGAAAGCGACCCAAGCCCTACCGCATTTGTATATGTGGTAGGGCTTTTTTGTTGCCTATGTGCTGTGTTTTTTTGCCACGGATGATCACAGATTTACACGGATTTCTCTTTTCCCTCCCAATCTCTGTCCTCTCCGTGCCCTCTGTGGTTCGTCTTTTAGGAGGTAAATCATTTGCGATTATTTTATGAGATGACCAAACGGTCTTGGCAGCGTTATTTGACCTATCGCGCCGCGACAGTCGCGGGTCTGGTGACGAATTTCTTTTTTGGCTTGCTGCGGGCTGCCATTTTGGTCGCACTGTATGGTGCGCGGCATGAGGTGGATGGGTTGACGGTGCAGGGAGCGATTACCTATTCGGCCGTTACCCAAGCCGTAATCGCTTACCTCAGTTTTTTCGGCTGGACAGATCTGATGGATTCAGTCCACAGCGGTGAAGTCGCTGCCGATTTGCTCAAGCCGATGAGTTTTATGCGCTTTTGGATGGCGCGTGATTTGGGACGTGCCATGATCATGTTCTTGCTGCGCGGCGTCACGTTGATCCTTGTGTATGCGCTTGTGTTTGATTTGATCTATCCGCAAACGGCCGTTCAATGGCTTGCCCTCTGCATAGCCATCATTTTAGCCTGGCTGGTCAGCTTTGCCTGGCGCTTTTTAATCAACCTGGCCGCCTTTTGGACACCAAATGCAATGGGAATCGGCCGTTTCGGTTTCATGCTCGCCTGGTTCTTTTCCGGCCTGATCATGCCTCTGCCACTTTATCCTGCATGGGTTCAGCAAATTGCCTACCTGACTCCCTTTCCCTACATGCTGGACGTCACTGTTGAAATTTTTATCGGCACACTCAGCGGCAACGAAATCATGTATGCGCTATCGTTGCAAGCGCTATGGGGCGTTGGCTTGCTCCTGGTTAGTCAGTTCATATTGCGCGTGGGCGTGCGTCGTTTAGTGATTTTAGGAGGGTAAGAATGCGGCATACAGTTAACATTTATCGGCGTTTATTGGGCGTGCAGTTTCGCAGCCAACTGCAATACCGCACCGCCTTTGTGCTCGACACATTGGCATCGGCGACGATTGTTTTGCTTGAATTCGGTGCCATCGCCCTGGTTTTGGATCGTTTTGGCCACATCCAGGGCTGGACATTGGGCGAAGTGGCTT
>CAYGMR010000820.1:0-1660 GCA_964350725.1 uncultured Ardenticatenaceae bacterium
AATCGGGCCTAGGAAACGGCTACTCATACCAAGTAAATGCAACACTTCAGTCTGGTAAAAAGGATCATCGAGTTCTTGAAAAAGCACTAAAGCCTCTTTCAATAAGGTGATAACTTGACCAACCTCGTGAGAAGCATACCTGTTTACACCCAACATCCACAAAAAGAAGGCAACCATTTTAAGGTTTTTTTGTGCACGAGAAACTGTCAACATCTGTTCAATTTGGGCGCGGTAGCTTTCGCCACTGTTATCAAAAGCGAGTAGTAAACGATGCTGAACGGGATGGGCATTCGGTTCAAATGAGACGCCTAATTGCTCTTGTGCGAGCTTGAACAACTGCTTGCCTTCAGGCACGCGCGCCCGCATGTTGCAAAACCAGTAGAGGGATTCTAGTGATTGATCGATGGCTTCAAAATCGGTTTGGGCAATAGCCAGTTGCCAAGCGGCGCGAATGTTTTCAAAATCAGCTTCGATCTGATTCAGGGCTTCTAATTGGGTATCACTTTTGATACCGCTGTCACATTGTGCCATGAGGGTTGTGTAATAGGTTTTGTGGGCTTGATAGGCTTGATCGGCCGTTCCAGAAGCGTCTAGCTTTTCTTCGATGTATTGGCGTAACAGCTCGTGAATGGTGTAACGGCCGTTATCCGCCTCACGCTGCAGCAGTGACATATTCACCAATCGTTGCAGCGCCCGAATCGTCGCGCCCGCCACAGCCCGAGCGGCATCGCGGGTAAAACCAGCCCGAAAAACCGCCAAACGCTTATAGAATTGCCGATCATTCTCTGTGAGGCGTGACCACGAATAGTCAAAAATCGCACGAATACTGCGTAATCGGCGCGGCATATCGCGCATATCCGTCGCTAATACATCAAAGCTGCTCTCGATCTCAGCCGCAATTTCAGTTGGCGAAAGCACATCCACAAGGCTTGCCGCCAATTCAATGCCAAGTGGCATACCGCCAACAAGACAGCAGATACGATTGACCTGTTCAAGGTCATCATCATATACAGTGATATTCGCCTGTGACATTTGCACACGCTGAATGAAAAGCTTGACGGCACTGCTATTTAGAATCTCAGCCGCTGTTTTGCCTGTAGGCAGAGCCAGACTACCCAGTGGATAAACAGTTTCGCCACGGAGGTTTAGTCGCTCTCTGGAAGTGACAATGATTTTGATCTGTGAGGCGGCTTTGAGCAGAGATGTAATGAGGTTAGCACCATCCAATAAATGCTCGAAGTTATCGAGTATGAGCAACAGATCTTTATCGCGAAGATAGTTTTGCAATTGCGCCAACGGCTCAGCAGAAGTAGAAAGCTGTACATTTAGATTTGTGGCAATCATGGGGATGATGTTTTCGAGATCACGCAGTTGTACGAGCGGGATAAAATAAACGCCATTTGAAAAATTTGATAACTGTGGTTTTGCTGCCTCTAGTGCCAATCGGGTCTTGCCCATGCCTCCAAGTCCCGTAATGGTAATGAGCCTGACGTTTTCCTCTTTAAATAGATTGACAATGTTGCTGATTTCTGGCTCACGACCAACAAACGGGGTGGTTGCGGCGGGAAGATTGTGCTGTGGTTTGCTTTTTGGAGGGAGTGCTGATGCGGGTGTCTCGGTGTCTAGCAAACCCAATTCTCTCGCTTGTTTGACAGCTTGG
>CAYGMR010000821.1:0-1660 GCA_964350725.1 uncultured Ardenticatenaceae bacterium
CAGGGGTGCCATCATAGCCAAAAGTAACCTGCTGCAGATCGATCATGGGTGTATTCGGAGGGAAGTTCATGCCGCAAAAAAATCCAGTAAACAACAAGCACTGTCATGACCAAAACAAGTGGTTATCCAAAGGTGTGGATTCCTGCCTGCGCAGGAATGACAGGGTACTTGATGCTAAGGCAAATAAGATGCATCTACTGAATCAGAATAAGCGAGATCACCGGAAACATACCCTTTCTCTTGTGCCCAGATGAGCATATCATCCCATTGACTTTGTTCTGGTAAACCGGACGTGGGAAAATCTGGGACGATGTAGCTTTCCATCAACGGTGGCGGCAGCAGGTTATTTTCGCTTAACAGATTATTCCATTTGGTTTTGTCGTTATTGATATCGACAACGGCTTTTTCGATTGCATTCAGAAAGCCGCGAATCGCTTCAGGATGTTCATCAATGACTTCTTTGCGGAAAGTGATGACGCTGTGCCCATATTCGGGATGTGTAGAATCATCAACAACAACGGTTGCACCGCTCAAACCAGCAACGGCCGTAGCCGGATCAGGTAAATTGGCAGCAACTAACTCACCCGACCCCAACAGGGCCAGTCGGTCTGGAATACGGGGGACAGCCACAGTTTTGATCTCGTCATTGGTCAGACCCTCAGCTTGCAGTAAACGATCAGTTGAATATTCAATGATCGTGCCTTCAGAAATACCGATTTCTTGACCAGCAAGGTCAGCAGGGCTGGATATGCCGCTATTTGCAGCAGCCAGAATTGAAAAATGCGGGAACTCAGGTGTGGCGTTGCGTGCATAGCGTACTGTTGTAACCTCTGTCTGCTCGCTGTTATAAAACATGGTGGATAGCAGTTCGTTAACCATACCATCGGCTTGGCCAGCTTTAATCAACTGATCGCGATCGGGTGCCGATGCGACGGGCACAAATTCGACCACAACGCCCTCTTCAGCAAAATAACCTTGTTCCTGCGCCACATACATAGGCAGCGTGTCCATAATAGGCAGCAACGCCATCTTGAGTGTGACCGGCTCTTCTTGGCCGCCACAGGCTGCCAAAACCAGCATAAACACAACGATTATGGCTGCACGCAACGTGTATTGTTTGATCTGCTTTATTTGGGGTAGCCGGGTTAAACGGCCGTTTCTCTGTAATTGTGACATTTTTTCTCCATCATCTTATATGCTAGGTAGGTAAACAACTAAAATTTCACCACAGGAACGGCCGTTGTCACTTTGATATCACTCAATACAAGACTCGTCCGAATGGTGTCCATACTGGGGATTGGCGTTAATGTTTCTATCAAAAAGCTTTCCAAATGTTTGCGGTTCCGCACGACTATCTTCATCAGGTAATCATATTGACCTGTTAGATGATAACATTCCAACACTTCAGGTAAATCTTGTACATAATCACGAAAACGGTCAATCGCCTCTGGTTCATGACGCTGCAAATTGATTTGGACGATACAGAGCATGTCATAACCAAGTGCCTCGCGATTCACAATCGTCACATAATCTTCAATTACTCCTGCCGTTTCTAGGCGACGCAATCGTTTTTGCAAACCTGGTGGCGAAAGATCAACACGCCGAGCCAATTCGGCGTTGGAAATCCGTGCATTGTCTTGCAAATATCCTAAAAGCTCAC
>CAYGMR010000822.1:0-1649 GCA_964350725.1 uncultured Ardenticatenaceae bacterium
CGACTACATAGCGATTTTTCACTTTTCCAGTATAATTGGTAGTGTTGTTTTACCGAAAAACCAACTCTCAAAATATTGTTAAATAAAGGTCAATAATTTATTTAATCTTCGTTACGAGGTTTATTGTCAGTAATGGATGAAACACTCAAATTATTTGGAAATACTGGGGATGTTGTATGGGCTGTCGATGCCAATCAAAAAATTGTACTGTGGAACGAGGCAGCTGAGGCATGTTTAGGCTATTCTTCTGAGGAAGTATTAGGACGCCATTGTTATGAATTTTTGCAAGGCAAATCTAACAAGCGCGAGCGTGTTTGCAAATGTAGTTGCCGAAATGTGCTTGGAACCAAAAAAAATTCTGGCTTGCCTAGTTCACGCAATATACATGTGAGACATGAAAAAGGTCATGAGGTGCATTTAAACGCCAGCACATTGATTGCACCTCCAGGTGATGAACGCAAACGGCCGTTTCATATCCTCCACATCTGTCGACCCTTGCCTTCAGAAACCACACGCCCAAACCAATTACATATCCACCTGCTCGGCCCTGTGCAAGTATTCCGCGAAAATGGCGAATTGGTCAGCGGCACTTTATGGAAGCGGATTAAGGTTCGTGCATTGTTAGCTTATTTAACATTAAATCGTGACTCTTTTATCCATCGCGAACAGTTACTTGATGTGTTATGGCCTGAGCAACCCTATGCCGCTGCCTTGCAAAACCTCAATTCGACGATATATCGTCTACGCCGCAGCCTTGAACCCGACTTAAAACGCGGCACAGATTCACGCTATGTACTTTATCAAAACGGCAATTACGCGCTCAATAGCGACAGCCCACTTTGGTTAGATGTAGATGCATTAGAAAATTATTTGCAGCAAGCCCGTCAAACACAAAATCCACAAACAGCTTTACAGGCGTATCAAAAAGGAATCGCACTCTTTAGGGGCGATTATCTTGCCGATTTAGCCAATACCAATGTGTGGTCAGCGGGTGAGAGTCTGCGCATACAAGAGATGTATCTCTCAGCTTTGGAAGAGCTGGCATGTCTATACGAAAAGCAGCATCATGATCAAAAAGCAGAAGATTTGTATTTGAAGATTTTGACACATGATCCTTATCGAGAGAGCGCGCACCGTCAACTGATGCAACTAGCCATGCGCCGCGGTGAACGGGCAACGGCCGTTGCCCGTTACCATCACCTAGCTGACATACTCCTCGACGAACTCAATGTCTTGCCCAGTCCCCAAACAAGAGCCATTTTTGAAATAGCCAACAACCCAAATTAGTTCCACAACGACCAAAATCAACCAAATCCACTGTCTCAACGCAAAATAGACCAAATCAATAAGGTCTATTTTTGCGCTGCCGCCAATACGGTCAGGATTGGGTCAGGGTAAAGGTATATACTAATGGATGTGTTGTTCATTGTGTGAAGTAGCAGAATTTCCAGCCAATCCTACTACGGATCTCATAAATCACATTGTTATTTATTTTGTCAATGTTATTTAGGTGATTTTTATGGATTAGACCCACAGCAAAAGTATTTCCAAAATTGTTTAATCAAATTAGCGCCAGTTGCATTGACGCTTGTTATCCTGTTTTCAACAAGAAACAGGCCAACTGTTTGTGGTAGTCGGCCACAATTTTT
>CAYGMR010000823.1:0-1648 GCA_964350725.1 uncultured Ardenticatenaceae bacterium
GACGATCTTTGCCGCCATATCATCGACCTGCAAGGCGAGTTGATCCCGATTATGGCGCAAGCTGCCTATGTAAAAGGTGAAAAAGAACTCAAGTTTGAAGTTCCGCAGGTTCAGCCCGAACAAGTAACGCGCTTGGAAGGAATTATTGATTTTTATAACCAGGAGTGGATTCAAACCGGGCAATTTGTGCGCCCTGGCGGTTCACAAGCCGCAGCAATGCTGGATTTGGCGCGCGCTATTTTTCGCCGCGCCGAACGGCGGCTGATCTCACTCAATCGGCATGAACAAATCAGTCCACATCTGATGAAGTATGTCAATCGTTTGTCTGATTTGTTGTATGTTTTGGCACGGATTGACGAACAGCGCACACTCATTCAGACGATCAGTGACAATTTGCCGCCTGAATATAGAACGGCCGTTACACATGCAAACGGCCGTTCATCCCAAGGAGAAAATGACATGGCTCCCACATTAAAAGAATGCGACCGTATGGTCGAAGCTGGCATGCAAAAAGCAGCCGCAATCGGCGTCCCCATGGTCTTAACCGTTGTCGATCAAAATGGCGACATCATCGAATCGCGGCGCATGGATGACGCGCTGGTGGTCAGCATTACGCTAGCACCACATAAAGCCTACACAGCCGCCACCGTGCGCCTGGCCACTCACGAATTAGCCAAAGCCGCCCAACCGGGCGGATCCCTCTATGGCATCGACATCAACTGACCCAAAATCACCTTAGTTGGTGGTGGACTGCCATTGCAAAAAGATGGCAAAGTCGTTGGCGCAGTTGGCGTTAGCGGCGGCTCGGTAGAACAAGACATCGCCGTGGCTGAAGCTATGGTGGCCGCATATTAGAAGAAGGATCACGGAGTTTCACGGAGGAGACACGGAGAAGCACGGAGAGTAAAAAGGAGAGATTAATACATTTAACGATCTCATACCCCACGAAAAAGGCTATCTCCAAAATCTCCGTGGAACTCTGTACTTTCTCCATAATCTCCGTGTAACTTTTCTTATCTCTATTTTAGGAGAATCAAATGACTGTACAAATTCAAGAATCACAAATCGAAGCCATCATTAAACAAGTGTTGGCACAGGTAAATGTAAACGGCCGTAACGGCACACTGCCGCGCGCCGCACAATATCGGGGTGTTTTCGCGACACCTGATGAAGCCGTGCAAGCCGCAACTGTCGCGCTGGAAAAATTCCGTCGCGTTAGCTTGGCCCAGCGCAAATCAATCATTCAAGCCATGCGCGATATTACCATTGAAAACGCCCAGAAACTGGCTCAGCTCGCTGTTGAAGAATCTGGCATGGGCCGCGTTTCTGACAAGGTGTTGAAGCACTTGCTCGTCGCAGAAAAGACACCCGGTGTTGAAATTCTGCCTAACGATGCTTACATCGGCGATGATGGCCTGACACTAGAAGAATGCGCCCCCTTTGGCGTTATTCTGGCCATTACCCCCGTTACCAATCCGGTAGCGACCGTCGTCAACAATGCCATCAGCATGATAGCGGCTGGCAACACAGTCGTTTTCGCCCCCCATCCCGCCAGTCAACAAACCTCTTTGACGGCAATGGATTTGCTCAACGAAGCCATCGAAAACGCTGGCGGCCCGCCCAATTTGCTGGTTGCCACCCAAGAAGC
>CAYGMR010000824.1:0-645 GCA_964350725.1 uncultured Ardenticatenaceae bacterium
TAATTTTGCAATTGCATTGGGATTGGATGGATATTCAGCGCTATTTTGCCCTTCACGCCAGCCTACAATCGGTGCGCCCAGCCGTTTTTGCCAGCTTGCAGCATCTAATCCGGTTGGTTGTGTTGCATATTGTCCCCACCAGTTGAAACGGCCGTCTACTTCCCCAGCATTAGTTGACATAACTGCATCGGAAAAAGTTGTGAATTGATTTGCATAAGCTATGAGGTACCCGCCATCTACAGCAAACAATGTGTCGGCATTGGTGATGCGGAACCCTTTGATGGTTGCAGAAGTATTAGAGATGGTTACGGCCGTAGCGCCAGAGGCAGTGAGCTTTGGCATGGTCGACCCTTCTCCACTTAAAACGATAGGTTTTGCGACGGTAAGCGCCTGGTTATAGGTTCCGCTGGCGACATGCACAGTGCCCTCGGCTTCAACCTTATTAATGCCGTTTTGGATAGTGTCAAAAGCATCACAGCCCCAAATATGGCCACCATTGCTGCCCTCAGCGCTGAATTCAGCATCCACCCAGACTTCAGTGGCTGGTTCACAGGGATCATCGCTGATTGTAATTGTGCAACTTTGCCCGACTGCAGGAATCGTCGTGCCGGTGCGTGTGGCCAACTGCGTATTTGTGAACTCCAT
>CAYGMR010000824.1:655-1646 GCA_964350725.1 uncultured Ardenticatenaceae bacterium
GCTGACTTCTGGAGTTGGATTTAATTGTGTGGCGGCGTATTTAATCGTGCCAGCTTCGTTATCGGCTTCATTACGCAGCACAAAATCCGGTGCCAAAAAATCATCCAGCAACTCAATTTGCACGCCAGCACCTGGCTGCTGATCTATCACTTGCAGCTTGTTGACATCAAAGCTTGTGCGAATATCAGCGCCATATAAATCAGCGACGTTTTCGATGTACAAATCAACTGTAAATGTGCCATTGAGATTGCCGCTGGGAGCGATTGGGTCACAGCGCACGATCGCATCGTCATCAGTTGTTGCTGGCGATGTGGCTGCAGCGCGTTGTGTGTGGGGGATGGCAACGGCCGTTAGCAAACACATTATCAGCAAACTAATAAACAGTTTGTTTTTGCGGCTGGAAAGCATATCTATTTTCATAAGTGTTGTGTTATTTGCCAAAAATAATTGGCGCGAAAACTTGGAAGGTTACATCGCCTAACAGATAGCGTGCATTTTTTAGCGTTGCAGGAATAATGTCCGCGTCGCGTGTCGCCAGAATCTGTTCACTGATGGTTACATCACTGATGCCGTCGCTGAGCACTTCAAACGTGAAGATAAACAGTGCCCCAGAACCGGTTGCCGGTTCAGTGGGATTTAGTTGGGTGGCAGCAAACCAAACCAAACCAGTTTCATTGTCGGCAAGTTCACGCACGACAAAATCTGGCTGCAGCAAATCATTTACAGGTGTGACTTCTTCATCTATTACGGCTAATTCGGTTGGATCGAAACTTAATTGAACATCAGCAGCATAAAGATCGACAACATCGACGACCCACACTTCTACTTCGATCTCATCACCTGGATCATAAGCGCCAGATGCGGGCCGAATCTCTATCAGCGTGTCTTATTGACGGCTGGCTGTGGATGATCTCGAAAAAACAAATAAGCTGACCCCCAAAATGAGGGCGAACAGAAACGGTATAACACGTTTTTGCATCATATTATCCTT
>CAYGMR010000825.1:0-1640 GCA_964350725.1 uncultured Ardenticatenaceae bacterium
GCCACCGTTCTGCATCCCGTAAACGGGTTTCGGCGGCTTCCATCTCGCCGCTGTCCAGCAGCGCCCAGGCATACTGTGTACTAAGTACGGGGCGGACACGAACGAACTCGTCTGGCAGCGCCTTTACCCAGCCAAGCCAGGTAGCCGATTGGTAACGCCTGTCCATGTCGCGCCAAGTCCGTTCAGCTAATGCGGCTACCTGCTCGTAATCATCGATGGCAAGGGCGTGGCGCACAGCCTCGGCTGGCAGCCCATGCTGCGCGTACCATGCGCTGGCTCGCTGGTGCAAGATGGCAATCTGATCGGGCTGTGCGGCCTTGTCATAGGTTTGCAGGACATCGGCGAACAGGTGGTGGTAACGGTACCAAACCCGCTGATCATCAAGCGGTACGATAAACAGGTTGCTGCTTTCCAGAGTCTCCAATAGCTGCTGGCTGTCTTCTCGTCCCGTAACGGCCGTACACAGGGAACCACAGAGACGGTCAAGAATCGACGTGGACAGCAAGAAAGTACGCACAGGTTCGGGCTGCTGACGCAAGGCTTCCTCAACCAGATAATCCATGATGAAGCGGTGACTGCCGGTGAACGTGTGCACAAAGCCATCCACATCACCGCTGGCCCGGTTTTGCATGGAGAGCGCTGCCATTTGCAGCCCGACAATCCAGCCTTCGGTGCGGGCTTCCAGAGCGGCAATCTGGTCAGGCAGCAGGGTTAGCCCCATCGTTTGCTGTAAAAATTGAGCCGCTTCTGCTTCAGTAAAGCGCATCTCATCAGCGCGTAGTTCAATCAGTTCGCCCCGTGCCCGCAGCCGCGAAATGGGAAAGCCGGGGTCGCTGCGACTGGTCATCACCAGCGTCATCTGCGGCGGCATCAAGTCTAAAAGGGCAGCCAGCGCCCTGTCTATTTCTACCGAATCGATGGCGTGGTAATCATCGAGAATGAGGTAGAAAGGGCTGGAAACGGGAACGACATCATGAACAAACGCCTTCATGAGCGTTTTGGCGGGAATGGTCTGGTTTGATTGCAGCAAATGGGACAGGGAAGATTGCACGTCGGGTAACGGCCGTACGGCCGCTGCCAAATAGCGAAAGAATTGCTGTGTATCGCTGTCATCTTCATCCAACGACAGCCAACAGGCGTGTGCATCTTCCAGTTGTTGCAGCCAGTTGGTAATCAGGGTGGTTTTGCCATAACCGGCGGGGGCTGAGATGAGGATGAGTTTTAACGGCCGTTTCACTTCCAACTGTGTTAACAGTCGCGGCCGTTCTACCCAGTCAGAGCGATTGGGTGGCAGATAGAGTTTCGTTTGCAGGAGTGAGTCAAACACAAGAGAATTATACAGCAATTCTCAGTTTGAAATAAGAGCAGCAATGTCTTGAGGAACATCATCTTCATCAAGAGCTTGAATCATAAACAACCAAAGGGATTTCCAACCACTGCTTTCATAACCAATCCTCTTGATAACCAAATTTGCCCTTAGTTGTCTTGTTCGGCTGCACTTTTACAAAAGTCAATCGTCATCTTGTTCAGCATTTTTCTTTTTTTGCAATGTTGCACCAATACCCAACCCAACTGCAATCCCAATCGCTAAGCCCGCCCCAGGATTACCCAATGCAGAGCCAATGGCAAGCCCCACCCCA
>CAYGMR010000826.1:0-1635 GCA_964350725.1 uncultured Ardenticatenaceae bacterium
TGTCACATCGGCATATCCGCTAAACGGCCGTTTGGGCGACCTCATGACAAACTATTTCTTCATTAACCATGCGACTTGTGACGGGGGAACGACTGTTTTTTCAAATGCAGTTGGCGAGTTTGACTTTGCGCTTGTGCCAGGAAGCTAGATAGTGCTCATGTACAGGGAATGATTCGAGCTTTTTAGCAACCCTGCTATAATTCGCGCTGATATGGAAAAACAACACAACAACGGCCGTCGCCAATTTTGGTTAGGAATGCTCATCAGTGTTTTATGCCTGGTGGGTATTTTTTTCTTTATTAGTCCGGCGCAAATTTTTGAAGCATTAAAAAGTGCCAATTATGCCTATCTGCTTTTAACTGCACTGGGTATCGTCGGCTTTTTGGTCATTCGTGCCATTCGTTGGCGTTTTATGCTTAGCAATGATGCGCCCTGGATCACTGTGTTTCACATTCAGAATATTGGCTATTTATTGTCGGTGCTTTTGCCGCTGCGTTTGGGCGATGTGGCGCGAGCGGTCTTGATCGGCAGCGTGCCGCCGATCACGATTTCGCGTGGTGTCTCGACGATGGTTGTTGAGCGCATCTTGGACATGTTGTTTATCGTCACCTTGCTGCCCTTTACGTTGTCCATTGTGCATCAATTGCCACCCTGGATGCAGGCCGGTGCGCAAGGGTTTGGCTTCATTGGCATTGCGGCGATGTTGGTTTTGATTGTGGCTGCGAATCAACGGCCGTTGACCCTCCGCATCTCTACAACTATCCTCAACCTGATTCCTTTTATGAACACAGAGGCGTGGGTGGGTCGTGTTGAGAGCTTACTCACTGGCCTGGACAGTTTAACCAGCATCAAAGATGGACTGGTTCTGATTTTGCTGACCGTGTTGACATGGCTTCCGATTATCTTTGCATATTATGCAACGCTTTTGGCTGTCAATATTGAACCGACTTTTTTGATGGCTGCTTTTGTTGTGTGTGCAGCGGCATTTAGTGTGGCGCTGCCTTCATCGCCCGGGCAGGTTGGTGTTTTTCACGCAGGTGTTATTGCTGCACTACAGCTGTTGGGACAACCGGAAGGCGCATCGGCAAGTTTCGCCTTTCTTTATCATGCTGTCAATATCGCTGTGATGGTTGGTTTTGGCATCATTGGTATTTTGAGTACGGGCTCAACTTTCCGTGAGGTGATCGATTCTGCACAAGCGTTTCTCAATCGCAAACAAAACGATGAACAAGTGCGCCAATAAGCAATAAACAATGTATAAAGAATTGGTGTATACACTGGGTTTGCCCGTAAATTTTGCGCCACCAAAAATATTTTTAACTGACTCGGATAAAAGAATCCTGTATGAAAATTCTTGAAGTACTCACTTATTATCGGCCTTGGATAAGCGGTTTAACCATTTATGTCGAACGTTTAAGCAAAGCCCTGGTCGCGCAAGGGCATGACGTGACTGTGCTCACGGCGCAATATGACCCTAGTTTGCCGCGTTATGATGTCATCGACGGCGTGAAGATGATCCGCGTGCCGGTGGCGATGCGCGTCAGCAAAGGCGTGATCATGCCGGAGTTTGGACCCATGGCATGGAAGTTGTCGCGTGATGCTGATGTGCTCCATCTGCATTTACCCCAATTTGAT
>CAYGMR010000827.1:0-1635 GCA_964350725.1 uncultured Ardenticatenaceae bacterium
GCGATATTAAAAGGAGCTACATTTAACGGCGCGGTGATGAATGAAATCGACTTGACAGGCGTGGATGCGCGTGAGGCCAATCTGATTCAGGCTAATTTGCGCGGGGCTACGCTGCAGCAAACCAATTTCTCGAATGCGATTTTGCGCGATGCGATTCTTGGTCGTGCTAATTTGACGGATGCTGTACTAAAAGATGCTGATTTGAGTCGTGCTAATTTAAGTGTTGCTAATTTGCGTAATGCCGAATTGAATCGGGCGAATCTGGAAGATTGTGGCTTGAGCGGTGCCGATTTGCGTGGTGCCAATTTGAGTGGTGTGAATGCGCAAGGGGCCGTGTTACGCGGCGCGATCTTGGGTAGTGCCGATTTGAGTAATGCTGATTTGAAGATGGCGAATTTGCGCTGGGCAAACTTGAAAGCGGCGAATTTACGTGGTGCCGATTTGACGGGGGCTGATTTGACTGATGCCGATGTGACTCCCGAACAATTAGCCAGTGCAAAATCCACTGCCCGCGCCATTATGCCAGATATTCAGCCGCGTGTCGTGCAGCGTCCAGACGCGCAGCCTTTGGGTCCAAGAACGGCTGCAGCAGAAACGGCCGTTGTCACCCCCGTCGAAAGCGAAGAAAAAACGTCAGATTAGCGTTAATTCCAGGCTAGTTGACTGCGTGTGCTCCAATAGTCAGCCGGCGTTTCACGTAAATCTGCTAATTGCGCCAAGCTGTCCTTGTCCAGTCTAATCTCCAGTGCCGCGACATTTGATTGCAAATGGTCCACATTGGCCGCCCCGCTTAACACAACGGATGCCCAAGGTTGTGCCAAAACATAAGCGATTGCCAGCGCATCAATTGTTGTGTTTTGTGTATTGGCGATTGATTCTAGAATTGCACGTTTGCTTTGGAAGTTGGGATTATTGTTGCGTGGAGTTAAACGGCCGTTGGCAACCGCCTCCTTTACAATCACGCCCAAACCTTGTTGATTGGCCGTGTTTAATGCATCACCCACTTCTTGTGACAAAATATTAAACGTCGCTTGCACAGCACTGAATAACGGCCGTTCATCATACCGAACTTCCAATGCTTTGTACAGAGTATCAGCTTGCTGTGGGCCGCTGAGCGAAAGCCCAATGCGCAAACCCGCATTGCGTAAATCAGCTAACTTTCGACAAACCGCTTCGTTTTCCAAAACGCCACTGTCCAATGTAGCTGAATGAATTTGATACAAGTCCAAATAATCTCCAAGTAATTCGCGACTTTCTCTAATTTGGCGGTTTAAAACGGTGATAGAATGCTCTTTGACTTCATGTTTGTCAGCCTGTATTTGCCAATCGGCCGTGTATGTGTACCCCCATTTTGAACCAACAGTGACCGCTGTTGGGTCTATTGCGCGGGTCTTGAGCCAGGAAGCCAGAAAATGTTCTGCACGTCCATAAGACCGTGCCGCATCAAAATAGCGAATCCCAGCAGCCCAAGCTGCATCCAAAACAGTGTGCGCATGCGTTTCCATTGCTGCGATGTCATAATTTTCTGCTAAATCCGCTGCATGCCCCAAGTTGATATAGCCAGGTCTGCCAAGCGCTGCCAGCCCAAGGCCCAGGGGCGTGACGCTTAAATCATTATTGCCAAATGGTCGTTTT
>CAYGMR010000828.1:0-1620 GCA_964350725.1 uncultured Ardenticatenaceae bacterium
CAGGTGCGCCGTTTATGACACCAGATGAAGCACGCGACTTCTTAGAGATGGAACCGTTAGGGCTAAACGAAGTGGCAACCCCACAGCCAGCCATGCCAGCGTTTGGCATGAGCGAACCGGGGGCAGACAATACCGGCAATGTGGACGATCAGCCGGTTAAGTCTGCCTTATGGCTGGCTGATGCGCGTTCGCTTGGCAATTGGCTAAAGAAGCGAGACAACCCCGATATTGACGAATTCAACAGCAACGAATTGAGCCGGAAAGACAAGCTAGACATTTACGCCAAATATATGACGGTACAATATGACCACAATATCAGCAGTGAAGATTACCCATAGAGACAAGCTCGAAAAACAAGCGTTAAAGGTGTTTAAGGACATCTACAATGCACAATACGGCCGTATCTCTAACGTTATTCAACGTGCCAGCAAAGAATCACTGGAGGGCTTTTTAGCGGCCGCATTCGAGAAAGAACCGGCGCTTGTGAAGCGTGCCGCGTCCACATGGTATCAAGCCGTTGCATTAAACGCAGGCGAGACAAGTCTAAACGCTTACAACCTGTATGCAGATTATGACCGCTTGAATGACTTCCTGTTTGAATTGTCAAACAGTCGGGCGGGTTGGTTTGCCGATGCTATGACGCAATCAAGCTTGCGGCAAACGCAGACAATAACATCTAATTGGCTCGACACAGAGGGCAGCACCTTTGCCGAATTAGTAGAGAAAGTAGAGGCGGTTTGGACTGGGCCACGTCCAGAAGCGGCGGCACGTACCGAAACTACGTTTATGGCGAACAATGCCGAAATTGTGTCATGGCAAGCGGCTGGGGTGTGGGGCTATCAGCCTTTCACCATGAATGACAGCGCCGTAAGAGAATCACACAGACAATACGCGGCACAAGGCCCATACCCAATAACAGACACGCAGCACCGGCCGCCTTATGGTGATGTTAATTGCCGATGTGGCGTGACACCAGTTGAGCGCAATCCCAATAGCGTAGTGACTGAAATTATTGGATTGCCAGAAGTGGGGACGGCACGTCAACCGTTTACGGGGCTTTAATGCTAGTCGGAACAGTTAGAATACAAGGCGACACGCCCAACCCATCAGCCGATTTTAGCGACCGCAGAGTTAAGGCGGCAATCGAGCGCGGCGTGGATGAACATATGCGCTGGGCGCAAACGCAATACAAACCATACCCGCCAGCGACGGCAATCAACAATCCGCCAGGTGTTAACGGCCGTTGGTATGTACGCGGTTTTGGCTGGCGTTATGTATCGGGCAAAAGTCACAAAACGAGCGAGATGTTAAGCAAAAGTTGGGGGCGTGGCACTGAACAAATGATGAACAGCATACGCGGTGAAGTTTATAACAGCGCGTCATATGCCGACGAAGTGCAAGGTGAAAGGCAAAAACGATACCATGCATTACGCGGTTGGAAGAAAGTAAGTAAAGTGTTCGAGACATCAGAGGGCAGATTGCAACGAACGATTGAACGTGAGGTTAGTAAATTAGAGAAATGACAGACAGCACGCCGACCCGACCCGCGACCAAATCGCTCACCAGCATATCAGCAAGCCAGCATCAGGCGGCGGTGGCCAAGCATTTAGACGCGGCAGA
>CAYGMR010000829.1:0-1156 GCA_964350725.1 uncultured Ardenticatenaceae bacterium
TCATGGAGCGGCTAATACCTGCAACGCCGATAGCTTGCAAGTTGGCAAAACGGCCGTTTAACATTTCCGGCTGCGGTGGTTCCAAAAACAAGGCCGTACGCAGGCCACCCAGCGCCAAAGCTTCCAGTGCATCCGTAGAACCTGTGAAATCATCACCGTAGAAAGTTAATAATAAATCGGTCATGGCTTACCAAACATTTCTATCGCTTGACCTAATTCCAGATGATCCTGAGCATACGTTTCGAGAGATTGGCCTGAAGCCACAGCTTCCCAACCTTGTCTTAAGCTGGCTGCCCCACCTTTGGGCCCCATTGGGTGGCCAAATACAGCGCGACCAGGCACTATGCCAAAATCAACAGTACCCAGTTTTTCATAGAGAGGCGCAAGACTACCCGCCCACTGACTGCCCGCCGGAACCGGCAATGATCGCTTGAAATGACCCATCGGTTGGAGACATTCTTGCACATCGAGCAGAATATCACGTTCGGTCACCTTCATTCTGTCACCGAAGCCTGGAAAAATGATGACATCAAATCCAGCTAATCGTTGTAACTTAGTGATGACTCGTGGATGCACGCCAAAAAATGACATTTGGGTAAAGGGCGCAATAAAATCAAAATGACCCACCAGAGGCACCTGAGTGTGCTTTTGCAACATGCGCACGGCACTTAAGCCCGTCGTCATACCGTTGACCATTAGGGCGTTGGCGCCGCGTTCAACAGCGATGTCGTGCAGTTCCAAGAGACGGTCAACCTCATCGGTGATATTTGCGAGGTAGATTTTCTTTTCGCCTGTTATTCGTTCAGACACTAATCGGGCCTTTCCCAGAAGGTCGGCGCGTTCACTCAGGCGAGACCATTCAACATCGCCCAACATTTCATCATCTTTGGCGATATCGAGGCCGCCAAGCCAACCCTGAAAGGCCAGTTCAGCAAAGGGTGCGGGCGACAGGCCAATATTGGGTTTGATGACACCAAACATCAGGGGTCGATCATAAACTTCCAAGATATCGCGTAACCCTTTTATGCCAAATTTGGGGCCTGCAAAATGTTGTAAATAGCTATCTGGAAACTCAATATTGAGCAATCTGATAACTGCGATTCCTGGCGAGTGGAAAGCCCCTTCACCACAAGCAGCTGTCAACAAATTTGGGATT
>CAYGMR010000829.1:1202-1619 GCA_964350725.1 uncultured Ardenticatenaceae bacterium
CACCCGTACGCGACAACTATATGCTTTTGTGTTTGGAAATCCAGGTGTCGGATAACTAGGCTTGTCCAACTCTTTTTCCACCACAAGTTCAATGACTTTGGCTCCAAAACGCTTTCGCAGATCCTCATCTATGCCGACCCGCTTCCATTGCGCGGTTGATTGTTCCTGGCACAGATGCGCCGCCGCTTCTTCAGGATCAACGACAGATTCAAAAGCATATTCAAAAATGAGGTAATCCTCCATTTTTAAATCTAGCGGGTCGGCAAAGAAACCAGCTTTATTTTGATCTGTCATCTTTATTCGCCCCCGTGAAAAGAGTCGTGCTCTAACTGTCTGATTTGGTCTACCTTGGGTTGTGACCCACCACCTGCAAACTCTGAGTTCAACCAGGTGTTAACGATGGACTTGGCGAGTTCT
>CAYGMR010000830.1:0-913 GCA_964350725.1 uncultured Ardenticatenaceae bacterium
TCGCACTCCGCTATAGGGTAGGCAAGCGGCGAGCGGCATAACCCGCTTTTCCGCAAGCCCCCCACCGAACCGTGCTTGAACCTTTCAATTCACACGGCTCTCCAGTCCATCATCTCAACAGGTTGCATGGATGTGCCTATGACAAGGTGTGCAAACGACCAACGTCTTGCGGTTGCGGTACGCCATTACTTCTTGCCATCGCGCCTTCACCCCTGCTTTAACTTTCTGCCGAATCTCCTTCATGCGTCGGATGTTGTGGACTTCCAAATAACTGTCTGTCTTGCCACATAGTTCACATTTAGTTGCATTCAGCCGTTGCGTCAACTCTTTGTAAGGCAAGGCTGGCACATATGGGTCTCTGTCATTGTTGCTCGGTGTCCGTTGCTTTCGCAAACTATGGTCACTGAACACAATCACTTTTGCACCAGATTTCGTGTCAATCATGATACCCAATGTCTTGCGACCTGTGGTTTCGCCTATTCTACCATATCGTTTGTAAACTTTTGCCACACTGATTTTCATCTTGTTTGCTAATGTCATTGCCAGACTGCGTTGCATGATGAATCTCAAATGGTTGAGTCGATGCGATACGTTCGATGCCAGTCGGTAGAAGTTGTAGTACCCTCTCATTTCACTGTCGAAATGACGAATGATTTCAGGGATACTGCCTTCTGCCAACTCACGTCTATGAATCGGTTTGTCATGCCGCATATAGCGGCGCATGATTGCGGCTATTCTATCTTTTGGCACGTTGAGTTGAATCCTTCCAGAGAGATGTCTGTGGGGGTGCTTCCCATTGTGCTTGTGGATGTCGTAGCCTAGAAATCTTGCACGTCCCGACGTTGCATGGGTAATCTTCGTCTTTTCAGCCGACATCGTGAGCTTCAGGGTGTGCAAGAATGCGCCCACTTGC
>CAYGMR010000830.1:923-1617 GCA_964350725.1 uncultured Ardenticatenaceae bacterium
TGATGTTTCTGGCATCGTCTTTTGTGCCGATGACTCCTATCATAAAGTCATCAGCGTAACGAACATAGACCAAACGTCGGTAACTTTCATCTTTTGGGTCACGGGATGGGTGTTGATTACACTGTGCTTTGAGTGCTTTGGCTTTGGCAGTTTCACCACGTTTGAAAGCTCTGTAAGCTGCATTTCTCAACTTCCGATACGCTCGGTTGACTTGTCTGCTTTGGCCTTTGTCGAAATTTGGTTTCAGAGTTTCCATCACATACTCATCCAATTCGTGGAGAAATATGTTTGCCAGTAATGGGCTGATGACACCCCCTTGTGGCGTGCCTACCAGTGAGGGTTTGGTTGTCCAATCCTCTAAGTAACCCGCTTTCAACATCGTTCTCAGCAGTTTCATAAACCGAAAGTCGCGTATCCGTTTTCCAATAATGGTTAGTAACTTTTCGTGGTCGATGTTGTCGAAGCAGCTTTTTATGTCTCCTTCGACAAACCAGTTTACGCCTGTCCAAACGTATTTGAGATGTAACAGGGCTGTGTGGCAACCACGTTTTGGCCGAAATCCATGACTTTCATCGTGGAAGAGCGGTTCGTAGTATGCTTCCAGCACTGTTCGCATCACGTCCTGTACCAGCTTATCGCTCCAGTTTGGCACACTCAATGGCCGACGTTTTCCGTTTGCCTTGGGAATGTGCTG
>CAYGMR010000831.1:0-1616 GCA_964350725.1 uncultured Ardenticatenaceae bacterium
ATTCGTCTCCATCGTTTTTGGATTATGGACGGGTGCTTCTGATATCCCATTCCCTCTTGGCACAGGTAGCCTTGTTAAGCTTTCTCCTCTACTCCTGAGCCAACACCAACGTTTGACTGACAACGTCAGGTGAAAGATACAAACCATTTTCTAGTAATCGGTTGATAAGCGGCGCAACGGCCGTTACCAGCCCTTTTTCCTTGGCCAGCAACAAGACGCCCAACGTGCCCGTCAGCGGCAGACCTAAACGACGTGCGTATTGGCGGCCCCTTCGTTCATCCATGATCACCAGCCGCGCCGAATGTTCAATGGCCAGCGCCAATACTTCGGCTTCGCCACGATCCAGACCGGTGTAAACCAATGCGTGACGTGGATTGGTCAAGGTGACCGTTTGCAACCAGGATGCTTGCTTTAATATCGGTTCACGCACGGCCGTTTCTGCGGCTAAAAACTCTGCCTCGACCGCTGCCGGTATCCAGACAACATCAAACAACCTGGGCAGTAAATCAAGCTGTTCAATCGTCTGCAAGGCAACCAGAGGCGTGTTATTGAGGATGACTGGCGGTGCGGGCATTGGCTAAATCGTTTTCCAATTCGTCAGGGGTTTCACCAAAGGGAGAAAGGCCATGTTGGCCCAGCAAGTAAAAGAACTCCGTGCGGGAGACACCGGCCATTTGGGCGGCCAGCCCAGTGCTGAGTTTGCCCGTTTCATAGAGCTTCACTGCCAGCAAAATTGGCGCTTGGCTGGCGAACTCTTCCGGCTCTTGCTGCAAAGCCCAAAGCAGTTCTTCCGGGTATTGGATTGTCAGGGCGTTAACTCGTTTTGTCGTCTGAGTTTTGGGATTGAGTGTGCTCATCTTTCACCTGTACCATGTCAATTTGATTTTCAGTATACCATATTGTCAAGTCCTGAAATATGTTTACACATTGCTTGAAGGCCAAACTATATCTTTTTGTCGTAACGGTTTCCATGTTTATTCCCATTCTGGGTGTAAATAGGTCAGTTCAAACAATATATATTATTGTTGTCTGGTGATTTTATTAGTACGCACTTTTTCTGTGAGAAATAGTCAGGATATCAACTTCTTTTGCAGCATTATTAATTGCATAAAAAATTCTGTACTTGCCAATTCTATAACGCCAAATTGGCGGGTTATAGTTTCTAACTTTTTTTATATTAGAACCAAAATGGGGAGCTGACTTTAATTGTGGAATAATGTACTCTCCCATTTTCTTTTCGATGAAAGCTTTGTCTTTTTTTGAAAACTTTTGCAGTTGTTCGTCAAATTGTTCAGCAATGTAAACTTTAAAGTCAGGCAACGCGGCGTCTCCTATTTTCCTCAACATCTTTGTGACCGCGTTTTAATGATGCTTGTAATTCTTCGTTAGAATTGATTTCAGTCATTTCAAACTCATCCGCGTAGATTATCTCTTCAATATATTTTGAAGTTGCGGTCTCAATAAAATTTGATATGGCTCTGTTTTCCATTTCTGCAAACTTTTTGAACAACTCATATTTTTCATCTTTTAGGCGAATCGTTATCGTCTTAGACATAAATCCTTCATTTTTGCTAGAAAACACAATTTATTCGTTTGTATTCAAATGTATTCTATCA
>CAYGMR010000832.1:0-1592 GCA_964350725.1 uncultured Ardenticatenaceae bacterium
GTGTCATCGCAGCCAGGGCCCAGCGCTACGAATTAGCAAATGCCTCGCCCACGTTAGCCGTGGAACAGACATTCAGTGAAGGTATTTCCAAAGGCCAGCAAGACAAATATTTAGTCATTATCGACGGCGCCAACCATTTTTCTTGTGTGTATCCAGTGGATGAGACCACAGGACGGCCGTTTCTAGACCATCCAACCACCCAACCCGACACACGCATTCGCGCCGAACTCGTCACATTAATATCCTTTTTTATCGATGGGCATGTTCGTGGCAACCCACAATCCCGCATCGCCCTCAAACAACATCTCAACACAGGCAATCCACTCATTGCCAAGGGACAAGTAAAATAGTGGCATAAAACAGTAACACGGAGGTACACGGAGAATCACGGAGATTTTGGGGAGTTGTTTTTAAGGCAAGTTTATGAATTCATATAACAACTTATACAAAAAACATTCCTCCTTAACCTCTCCGTGGAACTCCTGAATTCCTCCGTGCAACTCCGTGTCATTTTACTTGTCACTTCTAGTTATTGGAGAAAATCATGATTAAAAATTTCTGGTACGCCATTGAGTTTAGCGAAGAGATCACCAGCGAACCCAAGAGGCTCACAATTTTAGGACAAGAATTGGTCGCATATCGCGACACCAAGGGCAATCCAGTCGTTATGAGCGACCTCTGCATTCATCGCGGCGGTGCCATTTCCGACGGCTTCGTGGAAGGTGATTGTATCCGTTGTCCTTACCACGGCTGGAAATATGCGCCCGACGGCGAATGTGTCGAAATTCCAGCCAATCCACCAGGACGCAGTATCCCCAAGAAAGCGCGTGTAGATGCCTATCGGGGCGGTGATAAATAAAACTGGGTCTGGGTGTTTTTGGGTGATTTGCCAGAAGCGGAACGCGCACCCATACCTGAACTGCCCCACTTCGACAACCCCGATCTGCGGCGGCTAACCGGTGTTTACGAATGGCCCGTCCATTATGCGCGTGCCCTCGAAAATGGTATCGACTTCTCACATGGCGCCTGGGTACATGGCGGCGCGTTTGGCAACCGCGATGAACCTGAAATTGAAGATTACGAGGTCAACTACCTCAGCGATCTATCGGCATCAGCCACCATCCATTTCAAACCACAACCCGTCAAAGGTTTATGGCGCCGTTTATACAAAAAAGAAAAAGAACAACCCTATATCTTGGTCACAAACACATGGTGGATGCCCAATGTGACCTTGTTAGAAGTGCACCTTCCATTTGGTTTCCAGCGGCTCTTCAACGCACACGTGCCAGTCACCGAAAACAAAACCATCACCAAATGGCAGCTATTGCGCGACTTCTTCAAAACGCGCTTTGCCGATCGTGATGCTACACGCCGTGTCATCAAAATATTCGACGAAGATAACCCCTTTGTCGTCGCCCAACGTCCTGAACTGCTGCCATACGACCTAGCCGCAGAACTGCATGTGAAATCAGACGCGATTCAGGTCGCCTACCGCAAAACACGCAACAAATACCTCGACATGGGTTATGGCATCGACATGCACAAAATCCAGGCCGATTATGGCAATTATCAAACCGTCGTGATCCCCTCTC
>CAYGMR010000833.1:0-1591 GCA_964350725.1 uncultured Ardenticatenaceae bacterium
CAAGATTCCTATAATTGTTCCCAAAGCGAGTTGTTTCCAAGATCGCATGATACTTGTTCCTTGTTGTTTTTTTTCATCTATTGCTGTCATCTAAATTCATCTTGCAATAGGCTGTATAAGGCACCATCATGAAAGGTGCCATCATCTTCCCAAGACCATTGGCGCCTTAAACCATCACGATGAAAGCCAGCCCTTTCCAAAAGTCGTACAGATTCATAATTATCGGCAATCGTTCCGGCATAAATGTGGTTCAGGTTCATTTGCTCGAAGCCAAAGCGCAAAACGACTTTTAAAGCTTCTGAGGCGATGCCTTGTCCCCAATAAACACGGGCTAAATCGTAGCCCACTTCTGCTCTCCGATGGTTCCTGCTCCACGAGTAAATCCCAAAACCACCTAAAACTGTATTGCTGTTTTTAAACGTCACTGCCCAACTGATATATTCTTTGGCTTCGTACGCGGCCAGCGCTTTTTTAATGCTGGTTTCTGCTTCTGCAACACTCTCATACACAGGTCCATTAAATCGTTGCACATAAGGATCGCCTCGGAAAACAAGCACATCAGTCGCATCGGAAAGTTGAGGCTTGCGTAAAATAAGACGTTCTGTTGTCAAAGTTGGGAATTCTGAAAAATCAAACGTTGTTTTTTTATCCATCAAACACCCTCATTGTGTGTATCATTGGCTGGTTGAATTCCCAGTTTGGCCAATGCTGCAGGCACGTCTGTGCCGGGTTGGTAATGAATTGTGGCCATGCCCAACGCTTGGGCAGCAGCGATATTGTGGGCAAAATCATCGATGAACACGCTTTCTTGTGGTTCAACGCCCAGACGCTTCAATGTGCGTAAATAAATTTCTGGTGCCGGTTTCATCACTTTTTCCTCAGCCGAGCCGACAATTAAATCAAAGGCATCGGCAATGTCAGCAACGGCCGTTTGCAGATAATCAGTCGCATTACTGATAATCGCAGTTTTGTATGTGGGGCGCAGGCTGCGAATGAAATCAACCAACTCGTTGTCGAGTACATCGCCGCCGAAAAAGCCAGCCCGAAAAGTGTCAAGCTGATCGCCGAGAGAAAGCCGCTCGCCAACCCAAGCCCACAATTCTGCATCGCTGATAGCGCCTTCTTGTGCTTTTTGACCCATTGTGCTGTTAAAGACGATTTGTTCAGATTCCCAGTCGGCCAAACCTAATTGTCGTTCCCAATTACGACGGCTGTTGTAATCTTCTGTGCGAATCAATACGCCACCGACATCAAATATCACTGCTTTTATCATGTTTTCTCTTTTAGCATTTCAGCTTCTCAGCATTTCAGCGGGTCAGCTTTTGCTGATGGCTGACTGGCTGAATTGCTGACCAGCTTTGGATTTATAAAACAAAAAGGACGCGGATGGATACCCACGTCCTTTGGTAAGGAGTTATTGTTACGCTAAACAGGCAACAAAAAAGCCGTAGGCATCTGGTGGTATGCGCTACGGCCGTTGCTTGTAAATATTATGTCAAGCTATCAGGCAGTTGGCGCACCCCGACCTTGAGAATCAAACCTGCTTCCACCTGCGGAAAAACGAATGGTAGAAAATTTATTCATCAGTTGT
>CAYGMR010000834.1:0-1589 GCA_964350725.1 uncultured Ardenticatenaceae bacterium
GTGACAAATGACAAAACCATTAAGGCAATACATAACAAAAGCCCACTAAATTTACGCATTGAAACAACTCCTAACCTGAAAATTATGAAGGATGAGGGATGAAGGATGAATTTTCATCCGACATGATAGGCATGTGCCCATGTTTAATATAAAACAGCGCGATCATGATACCTGATTTTTGTTAAAAAACAGGTTTCAAAACGAATGGTATCAAGCTATTTTGATGGGTCGCACATCGCTAAAGCGGTTACTACGAGCCATTACGCTGAAGTGTCCTAGAGGATGTCAATCACATCTGCTACTAAATTATAACGGCCGAAAGCCGGGATCATGTAAACGCCTTGCACAAACGGCCGTATCTCCGCCAAAATCTCTTGCGCAATGCGTACACCTTCTTGTGGCTGCTCGCTGGCAGCAAACATGCGGTCACGGTAAATCTGCGGAATATTAACGCCGGGCACCTCATGGTGCAAAAATTCGGCATTACGGCTGTTATACAGCGGTTTGATACCAGCAATAATCGGGATCATCGGTTCGCCATAAGTAGATTCATACAAGGCGACAAATTCACGCGCTGCTCGGGGGTGGAAAACCGGCTGTGTCAGCGCGAAATCAGCCCCATTGCGGATTTTTTTGCGCAATAACTTGAGCTCTTTTTCAGGATTAGCAGGTGTCAGACTCACAGCACAGCCGACTAAAAAGTTGGTCGGTTGATCAATAGAATTACCTGCTTTATCAACACCCAGATTAAATTGTTGTTTGATCAAGTGAATTAAACCAGTAGGTACGATGTCATAACTGTCCATCGCTTCAGGGAAATCGCCGATCCGTGTGGGATCGCCCATGGTGACAAACAAATTGCGAATGCCGAGGGCATGGGCGGCTAATAAATCGCCCTGAATTCTTAACAAATTACGACCACGCGTAGGAAAATGTAAAATCGTCTCCAACCCCACTTTTTCTTGCACCAAATAGGCTGCCGCCCAGGCGCTCATACGCATGCGCGCCAAGGGTGTGTCAGCGATATTGAGTATATTAGCACCGGCCTCTTTGAGTGTGTGTGCGCCAGCCAACATGGGCTGTGGCGCGACCCCTTTAGGCGGGCTCATTTCGACGGTGACGACAAAACGGCCGTTTGCCAAATTTTGCGCTAGTTGGGTTGGCGGTTCAGATACGGCCGTTTCTTGTTCTGGTTGGCTGAGGATTTTAACTGTGGGTAACGGCCGTGTTAACTCTCCGGGCGTGTCCAATGCCATACGCATCGCGGCGATGTGGGCATTGGTCGTGCCACAGCAGCCACCTACCAGATTCGCCCCCGCAGCTACAAATGAACGTGCATACTCGCCAAAATAACCCGGCGTGGCCGCATACATCACCCGTCCGCCATCAAGCTGTTCAGGAAAACCAGCATTGGGCGCTGCCGAAATGAGCATATCTGGCACAACTTCATGCAAAACAGAAATCAAGCGTAACACTTGCGCCGGCCCGCTGCTGCAATTCACACCAATTACATCGACATCTAATTTGGCTAACTGGGTAGCGACATAATGCGGCGTATTGCCCAATAAAGTGCGGTCATAACGTGCATA
>CAYGMR010000835.1:0-1587 GCA_964350725.1 uncultured Ardenticatenaceae bacterium
GCAAAACCAAAGTCAACACGCCCATGCCCAGATTCAGCAGCAGCACATAGGCCAATAAATCCCGCCACCGGCGCGCCGTTACAGCTAACAAGGCCGCCACCAAAACTGTGCCTATGCCACCTAACTGCATCCAGCGACTAAACGTTGCCCCTTGCAAAATTTGTGGGTTTTCTTGGAATAGTTTGAATAAAAAGACCAGAACGGCCGTTTGCATCAAACCAAACAGAAAAGGCAGCACCAATAATGAGGCTTCGGCGACGATGGGTTGTACCCAAATGTACACCGGAAAACCGGCCAGCAAAATGAGCGTAACCACAATTAAGCCTTGTGTGGCCAACGAAGATAATCCAGAACCAATGCCTGAATTCAAGAGCCAGCCGACATACAATAAAATGCCCATCGCCAAGACGACCAGCATTAGATAACGCAAAGCACCATAGGTGCGTGTTAAAGCATGGGGGCGATAAGTCAAAACGAAACAAGTGACGGCGATGACCAGCAAAATGGCGCCGAATTCAAAGGGGGCAATCATTAAGGCGGCCGCCAGTGGGGACAAGGCAAGCAAACTGGCGGGGACAAATCCGCGCCCTTGCGGCCAAATGGCAGCGAGCAAAAACAAAGCAACTAAACCCAAACAGAGAAAGAGATAAACGGCTTGGATACCCGCTGTCAGCGTCAGGGTACGGCCGAATATCAGCCAACTGTCGCCGACAAAGCGCGCGTTTTCGGAAGCCGTGCTGCTGTCGAGGGCAACGGCCGTGACCATCCAGATGAGTACGGCCGTTGTCAACACACCCGCCAGCGCAGAAACACGTTTCCAGTGGCTAAGCAGTGCTGTGATGGCCACAGCCAGCAGCGGGCCAAAAATCAATAACGTCGGTGCAGGATAAGTCATCATTCGATTAAGGCATACCAGGCGGCACGACGTGCTTGTGTGAGATAGGCAATGGCGACGGCCAATGCCAAATTTAGACCCGCCAAGGCGGCTAACATAGCCACAGATTGCTCCAGAGCGCTGTAATAGAGTTCAAATCCGATTAAAAAGGTGAACAAACCCATGCCGGCCGACAATGGATCATGGCTGACGGCCATCGCTAACAACCCCAAACCGGCAAGAATCAAAACGGCCAGATCGATATGTGGCAGCGTATCGGGAATGCCAGGTAAGTGAAAATTGGGCAGCCTTGTCATCCAGCCGATGAATATCAAAACGACGACAACCAATCCCAGGCGCACAACCATATTTGTAGGCATATGCCAGCGCCCTATTTTTAATTGTTTTTCTTCACCGATGGCTTTGATTTCAGCGGCGGCTAGATCGGGGGGCACATTGCCATAATCGACTTGGCGGGCTGTCCAATAGAGGATCAAACAGACAAACATGCCAGTCAACAGCTTGACAACGGCCAGCCGCGGATCGAGTAGATCGACAAACAAAAGGCTGGCAACCAAATATTGCACAATTAAGGCAAACAGGGCCAGCCGCCAATCCCAAAAGAGCACGATGACAACGGCCGTTACCAGCACAATCAAAACGGCCGTATAGCCGCGCAAGAATTCAAAACGTTCGATTAGCTCAAAAATCGT
>CAYGMR010000836.1:0-1586 GCA_964350725.1 uncultured Ardenticatenaceae bacterium
ACGGCCGTTGTCTGGATCATTCCAAAACTTGATCGGCATCGACGGCATGGGGGCAGAAATAACCAATTCGCCCACTTCGCCAACGACTGGTTCACCCGCGTTGTTGTAGGCTTCGACCTTAGCGCCCAGTGAAGCGCCTTGAATTTCGCCAGCATAAACAGGTTGAATCGGCACGCCACCGACAAAAGGGGTACACAAATCGGTGCCGCCGCTGAGGGATTCAACTGCAATATCTGCATTCACATGCTCATAGATGAATTCAAAGGCGCTGACTGGCAGGGGGGCACCGGTGGAACCAATGGTGCGTATGTTTGCCAGATTATAGGTCTGGTTGGGGCGGATTTGCGTTTTGATACAAGCGGCCAGGAAAGCGGGCGAAAGACCCATGTAGGTCAATCGACTACGTTCAGCCAGACTCCACAAGCGATCAAGTGTGGGATAACCAGGACTGCCATTGTAGAGAACGGCCGTACTGCCTGTCAACATGCTGCCCAATAAATAATTCCACATCATCCAGCCGGTACTGGTGTACCAGAAGAAACGATCTTGCGGCCCCAGGTCATTGTGTAGCGTGGTCTCTTTGGCGTGTTCGAGTAAATTGCCGCCGTGCCCGTGGACAATCGGTTTGGGCAGGCCGGTTGTGCCGGATGAGTAGAGCACCCACAAGGGATGATCGAAGGGCAGTTGCTCAAAGGTGAGTGTGTTTGTGTGGGCATAGCGGGCTTGCAAAGCATGCCAGTTTTGTGCATTTGGCAGCGATTTTTGGTTTTGTTTGTCTTGTGGGATGAGGATGATGTGTTCTAGCTGGGGCAGCCCGGCCACAATTTGTTGTAAGGTCGTGTGGCGGTCGAAGAAACGGCCGTTGTACGCATATCCATCCGCCGCGATGATAACCTTTGGTTCGATTTGCGAAAAACGATCCAATACCGCCTTGGTGCCAAAATCAGGTGAAGCTGATGACCAGATTGCGCCTAAACTAATTGTCGCTAAACAAGCGATAATTGCTTCGGGAATGTTGGGCAGATAAGCGACAACACGATCTCCTTTTGTAACCCCCATCGCTTTTAATGCGGCTTGCAGCGCAGCAGTTTGGGCGGATAGATCCTGCCAGCTGATTTCAAGCAGCTGTGTGTTTTCGTCTTCGTATAGGAGTGCTGGGCGGTCGCTGCTCATGCGTGCAAAAATATTCTCAGCATAGTTGAGGCGTGCTTCAGGGAACCAAGTTGCGCCGGGCATGTTTTCATTTGCTAACGCGACTAATCCGCGCTGCGACGCTTTGATCTCACAAAAATCCCAAATGCTCTGCCAAAATGCGGCGATATTTTCAACCGACCAGCGCCATAATTCAGGATAAGTATTGAAATGCAAGTTTTTGTCAGCGGCCAACCAGCGCATATAGCGCGTCAGGTTTGTTTTTTCAACTCTCTGGGGTGTAGGTGTCCACAAGGGTGTGCGCACAGTTGATTCAATCATGATAAGCTCTTACGCCTTTTGCCAGACTATCCGGATAAAATTTCTTTGACAAGTAATGAGTAACTATACAGCCTCTCTGGCTGTGGCCGGTGTCCTCACCGCGACACTATCCG
>CAYGMR010000837.1:0-1582 GCA_964350725.1 uncultured Ardenticatenaceae bacterium
GTGGATTTGCCAGTTTTCTAGTGTGTTGGTTTGATGTTTGTGCATGCCTGCTTTCAAAAAGAAGGCTAACCAGAAGACGCTGATGATGGTTAGATAATGCTGCATACGTAGTTCGAAGGTGGGATCTCGGTTGTGACGGTTTTTGAGATACGGCCGTAACAACGCCTCCCACTCTTGCAATCCCAACAAATCCTCTTCATTGGGCGCAACCAGAAAATTTGCTAGATCTAATGCCGGGTCGCCTAAGCCGCCATCTTCCCAATCAATCAACGCTAATCTGCCAGACGGCCGTTGCAAAATATTGGCGAAGCGCGTGTCTGATTGACAAAAACAAAGTGTTGATTTGAGTCGGCTGAGCTTTTCTACCGCGTCAAACAATTTGGGTAACAGGCTCAGACAATAAGTGGTACAAGTTTGACCGGGCGGGAACTGAACGGCCGTCCATGCTGCATACGTTTGAAAAATCTCTTCACATTGAGATGCAACTGCTTGCGCTGGTTGTTCCATGCTGCGAGCCAACCATAAGTTAGTGGTGGGAAGGCCATGTAAGATTAACCAGGTTTCTGCTAATTGCGCTAACATTTGGGGAGACGGCCGTTTGCGCGGCCAAATCTCCCCTTCTAGATATTCATAAATGATAAGTGGTCCTAAATTGGGATCGTAAAAAACAGGTTTGGGCGCGATATTCAACTCTGACAGTCGCTGCATACAGTTGAAATCGCGTCGTGGCGCATCCAAGAATTCATCTGGCTTCACATATTCTTTGGCGATGAGGTGACGGCCGTTGACCCACACATCATACAAACGATTGCTTTGATATCCGCTTGGTACGCGGTAAGCAATCACATCTGCTTGACCATCAATCGCTTGATTGACGATTGTCTCAATTGATTTTGTTAACAGATTACACACTCCTTTGGTAGTTGTGTGAACTGTAGCTTGAACTCATCCGCGAATCTTGACGTTTTCTCAATGGACGCGGGCTGACACGGATACTATTTGAGGCAATTCGGTGACAGTATGGCAAAGAGGTATAATCTAGGTTTATCATGAATCAGTGAGTTACTTTAGATAAACCAACAAATATGCAAAAGACGAAAGTATTAATTGTGGATGATGAGCAGGCCATTCGACGTTTATTGCGCACTTCGCTCACGGCACATGGCTATGAAGTTCATGAAGCAGCGACTGGCGAAGATGCGATATTAAAAACGATCAACATACGCCCGGACCTTATAATTCTGGACTTAGGTCTGCCAGGGATTGACGGCATCGAAGTCACCCGACGTCTCAGGGAATGGACATCAACTCCAATTGTAATCCTCTCCGTACAAGACCAAGACAGTGACAAAATTGAGGCTTTGGATGCCGGGGCTGATGATTATTTGACCAAACCATTTAGCGTCGGTGAATTAAGCGCCAGACTGCGCGTAGCCATACGGCACACCCACCAGGAAGATCACGAACTTGTTTTTGAGAGTGGCAAACTGCGTGTCGATTTAACTGCGCGTTTGGTAACGTTTGCTGGCGAAGAAGTGCAGCTTACACCGACAGAGTACGATTTACTAAAAGTATTGATCCG
>CAYGMR010000838.1:0-1582 GCA_964350725.1 uncultured Ardenticatenaceae bacterium
CGATGACCATCACACGGGCGAGACGATTGGGAGAAAATGCCATGCGCGTGGCAAGCGTCAGCCCCAATCGTCCCGTCTCTACCAGATTGACGGGGAAATGGAAACCTTTTAAGATCAGCGTATGCAAAAAATGAATGATGAAAAGAAATGGCAAGATAAATTTCAGCAATTCCTCAACCAGCAAACTGCCGAAGATGCGGCCCATGATGTCGCCCATGTGCGGCGCGTGGTTGCCAATGCACGCCAATTAGCCGCCGTTGAGCATGCCGATTTGAATGTCGTCATCCCAGCAGCATGGTTGCATGATTGTGTCATCGTGCCCAAAAATTCACAGCAACGTTCGCAAGCTTCGCGGTTGGCGGCACAAGCAGCAGGCAAATTTTTACGTCTAGAAAATTACCCTCCCGAATATATTCCAGCCATTGAACATGCGATTGCCGCCCACAGCTTTTCAGCCCAAATCCCTGCCGAAACATTGGAAGCCAAAATTGTGCAAGATGCGGATCGTTTAGATGCGATTGGTGCCATCGGCATTGCGCGGGCGATCATGGTCGGCACAGCCATGGGCGGAACACTTTATAATCCCGATGATCCTTTTCCCAGCCAACGCACGCTTGATGATAAAAGGTACACAGTCGATCATTTTTACACAAAATTATTCAAACTCGAATCCATGATGCAAACGCTTGCTGGCCGCCAAGAAGCGCAGCGACGCAGCGAATTTATGCATCAATTTTTGCGCCAGCTTGGTTCGGAAATTGGGGTTCCATACGATTAATTCTCAACACAGCCTATTTGGTAGGGGCGGGATTGGCGGGCAAATTACTTGCCATGTAGAAATGAATTTTCTCCCGCGAGTCTCGCTCGTGTGGACGACCAACACATGGGCGAGACGATTGGGAGACATGATGATGTGTTTGGCAAACGTTATGCCCAATCGTCCCACCCCTACCAAATTTGTGTATTCAATTGGTTTTCGGGGTGATTTTGGGGTGAATTCGCCCAATCTAATGATTATGTCGTTTTAGTTATGTCACATTGAGCAATTTTATGTTAAAATAGTTATGTTATCTGATTATAGGTAAACTGCGAAATGTCAATCGCCTAAACATTTCGCACATACCTTTAGGGTTCGCAATGTAGCAAACAACATCGATCTATGTTTTAGGAAGGAAACCGCCATGTCACCTTCACACCGTCGACCGGAAAAAGTAATGGCTTTAATTCCGGCGTACAATGAAGAAAAATCTATCGCCGCTGTTATTGAAGGCATCCGCGTAATTTTGCCACAGGCAGATGTGGTTGTCATCGACGATAGTTCAACAGACCACACCGCCCGCGCAGCTGCCACTGCGGGGGCTTTTGTTGTACGCTTGCCTTGCAATTTGGGCATCGGCGGCGCGGTGCAAACGGGCCTAAAATTTGCGCGTATTTATGGGTATGATTTGGTTGTGCGTTTGGATGGAGACGGGCAGCACGATCCTGAGAGTATTCCAGCTTTGTTTACGGCCGTTGCCACCCGCCGCGCAGACGTCGCCATTGGATCACGCTTCATCGACGACAATCATAGGATGGAAATCCC
>CAYGMR010000839.1:0-1575 GCA_964350725.1 uncultured Ardenticatenaceae bacterium
CGAAACGGCCGTTGTCTAAAAACAGAGGGGAATCCATATCATTCGTCATAAAAATACCAATAATCAGCTTGTGAATTTTAGCACACTTCCCCCAATATGTTGGCATCCATTAAATTATGGTAGGGCAAAACGCTGGCCACACGCGCGGCAATTTTGTTTGCCCACGCATTCGTGATCTACACCATTGGCGGGAAAGACAGGTGTAATTATGGTAGGGGTGGGACGATTGGGCATGACGCCAGCAACGCGCACGACAATTTCTCCCAATCGTCTCATCCGTGTGTTAGCCATTACGGTGCTTGTGGTTGCCAACGGCCGTTGCAAACGAGACAGGCAAGAGGTGAATCATTTCAACATGGCACACGACGGGCACGGTCGGGAGACCGGCCCTGAGCCTTAACATTGACTGTAGGAATTCGTTCCATCCCTAATTTGTTGTAGTCCCAGCGCACCAACTACCCGCCCAAAACGCCGCTAAACAAGATCAGAAGGCTCATGATAATGCCGATTAACAGGGTAATCAGGCCCGCAAACAGGCCGCGCATCAAACTACGCGTGTAAAGACCCACTGCGCAGGCTGCGATAACTGCCAGGATGATTGCAAACCAAATCATGCTCTATCTAGATTCCTTTGTGCCAGAGTTTGCTGAATTGACCAAGCTTCAAGTTTGGTCAATTCTCGCCAAGAAATTGCTCAGTAGGGCGGCTCGGCCGGGCCGTCGTAGGCACACATGCCGGTGCGCGGTGAATTGACCAACGGCATGGGTTCGCCATACTCATCATGCGGATGCTTTTTGGCATGTTTGTCACATAACAAACCTGGCTTTTCTTCCTCGTACATACATTCCATACACAACCAGGCTGCCGGTTGGCCACATTCCTGGCAGTCCAATACGGGTGCCTGGTTGCGTGCCATCAGTGCGATGGGATGTTTAGTCAGCGGTTTGCCTTTGCGTTCAGCGACGACTTTGATTATCAATTCCGAGGTTGTGCCAAAATCATATTGATACGGGATTTGTAGGCCCGGTTCAAAAAGTTTTTGTACACTTATATCCATTGACGCATCGTCCCCCATCGAAAATCCATCGTCAAATAATTGCGTGTAGGTCGTGTGCCCAATGGTGAAAGCGCTGAGGTGACCGCAGCATTCTAGCCAGATGGCACGCAAATAATGATCCAACTCTTCAAGCGTGGCAACGCCGCGCATTTCTAGATGCAGCCAATAATCACCAGCCCAGGCATCTTGAACTTGTAGATGATAGATGGTTTGATTACGGCCGCGCTGGGCATTGGCTTTAGCAATCGCTTCTGCTCGTTGCGGACAAGTTGCCAGATGACGAGAAAGGCCGCCTTTGGTCATTTCACGTCCACAAAAGGCGCAGGTGCCACGAGTCTGTTTTTTACGTGCCATGGGTTGAATCCTCCAATTTTAAGTGCGAATTGCGGAATATGGATTGGTTTGCCAATCTACAATTTGCGCGAATTTCCATTTGCATGCCGCCTCGTGTGAATTGAGGTTGTTAGGCGCTTACGCGCCTACATCGACAAAAAGTTGTCGATGTTTTTTGGACACTG
>CAYGMR010000840.1:0-1566 GCA_964350725.1 uncultured Ardenticatenaceae bacterium
CGGCGAGAGTTGTCACGGGGTGCCAATCATTAACGAGAATAGGATCATTTATCATCAACGATACTCCTGAAAGTAAACAAAATGGGCTCATGCGGTTTGCGTGGGGTGACCAGAACATGTGGGACATATCCCGTGGATTTCCAGAGAGCCACAAAATGTTAAATAGTGTGCAGCGTATAGTCAAGAGAAAACGACGTTTTACGCATACGATCAAGCTTGTCGCCATGTAGGTGCTTCAATTTTACATATGACGTTCGTATGACATTCGCTGACATTCGCTCGATATAATTTACAGAAACGGCCGTAATGAAGCAAGAATTGCAGCAATAATAGTGGCATTTGGCGCAATTGGCCATGAACTGTGCTTTATCTTGATATTATATAAAAAATGATTTTGTAACAGTAGAGAAAATGTAGGTGCGTAAGAACTGGAGAATTAAAAATATGAAAGGCAAGCACACGGTCAATTCCTATCCTCGGCTTTTAATCATTAGCGCGATTTTATTGGGTACATTGCTGTTTGCGACTTATTTTTTTAAGCAGGCCACCATTGGTCAAACGGCCGAACAGTTTGAGACCTATATTAACGGCAAAATCACCGGTCCCCAACAGGCTGAACTAAGTATGTGTCTGTTAAGAGGGCAAGGTGTCAACTCGCCATTGATTCAACTGCAGCAAAATGGGGCTGAAACATACCTCATTGAAGATGGCGAACGAACAGTGGTGGATAATCCGTCTGGCTTTTTTGCTTCACCAGCAGCGCAGGAAGCGTATCTGGCAACGGGCGTCAACATCCATATTGACCAAACAGCCTCCAGCGAAAACTTAACCGTCTATAGATACGAGATCGACGGTCCTGGCTATGCCGCCTACATGCGAGACCGGGCTAAGGCGGAACTGCCTGTTTCCATGCGTGGTGGTCAGCTCAGCCCCGCGCCCATTTTACAGCGGCTAAGCGGCCAGGGTGAGATTTGGGTCGATGCCAATGGTCTTCCCACGCGCCAAATCCTCGATATCCACATCCCCAAAGCCAGCGATAATTTAGACCTCGATTCCCATATGGTGTTGGATTACAAATATGATCCGGAACTTGTCGCCGCGCTGCCACCCCTACAAAACTCACTTTCTTTAGCATCATTTGTCGATACTGTGGTTACAACTGTGGTTGCAAATGAATCAATCAGTGGGGCCGACATGTTGGCAACGGCCGTTGCCTACACCAACACCACACCCACCAACGCCATCCGTCAAATCTTAGTCACTCTGATTGTTATCTATGCTTTCTTAATCTTCCTGCGTAATAAACGCGTGCGCCACTACGCCATACCACTGGGCTTAAGCCTCATTTTTCTTCTCACGCCCGCCTTGCAAATTGCTGAACTCACCCTGTACACTACGCGGTCAGCCCATGCGCGGCCATTGGCAAAGGTTGTCAATGAACAAATCAAGGCAGAACAAGCTGCCCCGGCTGCGCTGCCAGAAATGTTTTTCAACCAACCCGAAGCACTGCCAGTCACGAGCATGGCCACCACAGACCCAGCCGTTAGCTGTGGCGATGGTGATACT
>CAYGMR010000841.1:0-692 GCA_964350725.1 uncultured Ardenticatenaceae bacterium
CAATAAACACCATCAGGGCGCAATGTACCTTCGGCATGTGCTGCATCTAAAGCCCACACATATCCTTCCCGAGCAAAACTATATAATCCTAGCCGCCGCCACGCCAGCTCCAAACGCTCATTGAAGTCCAGCACAAGCGACCATTCCCGTAAATTATGGGCATTCTTCATAGCCGCCATGACATTATCCCATAATTCCTGGGAAGAATGACGCCACCATTGAGGCGCATTAATTAACTGAGAATAATATTGACAATAATTTAACCAAGCAGGATCATCAATAGTCAGTTTTTCAGTCGCGAACGCAGCTAAGAGTGTGTGTTGCTGATAAAGCCGAGGTGTATCATTGACAATATTTAATAAGGCCAGGGAATAAAAACGGCCGCTCATATCCAACGCCACATCCATTTCCATTTGCCCGATGCTGGCATAGGCATCCTCGGTAAAAGAACGTCCCTCAAACACAGCCAACAGAGCAAAGGCACGTTGTTCGGCCGTATCCAACAGTTCCCAGCTTTGTTCAAAGGCAAGACGCACACCCAGGTCTGGGCCCAGATGCAATTGATCAAGACGCGTGCGGATATCCAACAAGCGACGATGCAGCTGTGCCAGCGGTTGGCGCAGCGCTAGATAACGACGGCCGACGATTGTCATCGCCAACGGTAAATATCCCAGGAGATCACAGATCGCTTC
>CAYGMR010000841.1:702-1564 GCA_964350725.1 uncultured Ardenticatenaceae bacterium
TTAATAGTTCCAGGCTGTCAGCAACGGCAAAAGGTTGCAGTTGAATGATGTTGTTTGGGTTAGCGGTTAAAGCAACGGCCGTTTCTTGGCTGCGTGTTGTGACAATGACTGCACACTCTGTCCGTCGTGAAGGCAGCAACAACTTGGCTTGGGCTGGGCTGATGACATCATCCAGAACGATCAGCATCTGCTTCTGTGCCAGCACGCCCCACATACGTGCTGCCCGGCTTTTTTCATCTGGTAGACTCGTCAAGTCGATGCCACACGCCTGTCCCCAATTTTCCAAAATCGCGCTGCCGCTGCTGTTGCGTAAATCGGCCCACAGGACACCATCCCGAAAATGGTGTGCCAGCGTATGGGCTGTTTGTGTGGCTAAGGTTGTTTTGCCGATACCGCCCATGCCTTGAATGACACAGATGTTCCCGCCGGTCAGTAAGCTTTCTTGTAGGTGGGCAGCTTCGGGGATACGGCCGTAGACCTCACGTACATCCAGGCGTGGAATTTGGTAGGGGACATCTTCCTCACGCCAATAACTGAGCAACTCCTGATCGCTCTCATTGGCACCGCGCCACAAGGAAGCAATATCACTCAGGCCCGTACAAGCCAGCAGTCGGTTGGCATCGGCAGCGGAAAGTTGAATGGCCCGTGCAAAACGCAATAAATCTTGCCAGTAGCGTGGTTTTTTAACATAGCCATTGGCCCAGCTACTAATCGTCTTGGCCGGAATACCGGAAAGACGCGCAATCTGAGCGTAACTCAAACCCGATTCTTTGACTGTTTGGCGCACTACATCGGCCAGGAATTCTTGCTGCATGGCGGTTTAATCCCATTTAATCCGTTTTTGGCTAGAAATTAGGCCATA
>CAYGMR010000842.1:0-1540 GCA_964350725.1 uncultured Ardenticatenaceae bacterium
TTCATGCGCCGCGCTTCTGTCACTTTTTCGACCTTATCCATCTTGTCGAGCATTCTTTGGCGGCTGCGTGCTTGTTTAATATGCCGTTCATTGACTACCATGGATGCCCACAGTTCAAAGCGTTTGATCGCCGCCTCGATGCCGGCAATCTCTTTTTGCTGGGCAGCATACAACTGCTGTTGGCGTAAACGCCGTAGTTCGCGTTCAGTCGTATAGGCACTGTAGTTGCCATGATAGAGGGTGATACGGCCGCTTTCCATTTCAGCGATATGCGTGGCAATTTCGTCTAACAGGTAACGATCATGCGAGATAATGACCACACAGCCATTGTAATTGCGGATCAATTTTTCGAGATTGCGTTTGGCAGGTAAATCCAGATGATTATCAGGTTCGTCGAGCAGCAGCAATTCTGGCTCTTGGACGAGCAGTTTTGCGAGCATGATCAACTTCTTTTGGCCGCCGCTGAGGTGGTCGGTGAGAATCTCCCATTTATCAGCGCCCATACCCAATGCGGATAACGTCTCGCGTACGAGACTGCTGTAACGATCACCGCCAAGTTGATCATATTGTTGCAGCAGCTTTTCGTGTTTGACCATCACCTTTTCGAGAGCACGTGGATTACCGTAGGTTTCGGGCTGGCCCATTTGCTGCTCGAGTGTGGCCATTTTGTTTTCGATGATGCCGAGTTGGGGAACGGCCGTTAACGCTTCTTGCAAAACTGTGTGACCAAGGGGCAAACTGGGCTCTTGATGTAAACGTGCCCATGTCAACCCCGATTTACGGAAAATATTACCTTCATCAGCGTCCATTTCCTGCGCGATAATTTTCAACAAGGTAGATTTTCCAACCCCATTGGCGCCCACCAAACCAATGCGCTGGTTGCGTTGGATTTCCCAACTGATATTGTCGAAAATCGGCCGTCCGGCCAAACTCACACCAATCTTGTCCAAATTAATCAATATTTCAGCCATAATTTCACTCGCAAAAATTCTATTCTTAATTTTGCCACGGATTTGTTCAGATTTACATGATTTTGTAGATTAAGAAAATAATCAGGTCATAACTGTAGAGCGATTTTGCAAATCGCTCAGACGATTTGCAAAATCGTCCTACATATCTAAGTGGCAAAAAACAAAAAAAGCCGAGACGTTTACGCCTCGGCTTTGGAAAACATTACTTTACATAACTGTCATTCAGGAGGCGCGTTTAATGAAGGCAGGGGCAAATCGAAGCCCATGAATGCCCGACAATTCACCATTTGCGTAAACCCTTGAACGAAAATCATGCGTATAAGCATACAATATTGCCTGTACTTTGTCGAGAAATAGTTCCCTTTCGGTTTACTGTTCTTTGAATATTGATATACTTCCCCCTATGCGTAGGAACTTAATTCCTTTATTCTTGTTACTAACGGCCGTTTTCCTATCGGCATGTGATCTGATTGCAGAATTGCAACCAATTATGCCCACAGCGACACCCACATCGGTCGCTGTGACACCGGACGCAACGGCCGTTCTCGCCAGCACACCAAACCCAGATA
>CAYGMR010000843.1:0-1529 GCA_964350725.1 uncultured Ardenticatenaceae bacterium
TGGGCGCAAGCGCCCAGAAACAGAGCCAGGAGCAATATGATTAATATCGGGCGTAGTCGGTTCATCTTCTTTACCTCAAGTTTTGCTAGTCCAGCAATTATCCACAGGAAATAATACAGTAATTTGAAAAAACCCGAAAATAAAAAGAGGGGTATCCTCATGGATATACACAAGTAAGTAAGCTGCACTGTAATTTAGGGGTTGAGATGGGAGTAACGGCCGTTGCTCCCAAAACAAAAGAGAGGCACCCGCCAGGATGCCCCTCCAACAAAAATAAAGCAGAAAATAGGGTTGTTATGTTTCCGAATTTAGCCTTTAACAGAACCAGCCGTCAGGCCACCCACGATAAAATCCTGTAGTAACAGATAAAGAATCACAATCGGCACAGCTGCCAAAACTGCACCAGCCGTAAACACACCCCAGTTGGTTGAGAATTGATTGGATTGTAATTGGAACAAACCCACCATCACCGTGAGGTTATCTGGGCTTTTCAACAACACATTAGCCAACAGAAATTCACCATAGGTGCCGATAAAGGTTAACAAACCAACCACAATGACCACCGGGCGCACTAAGGGGAATATCAATTTCCAAAATGTTTGCCAATGGGTAGCCCCATCCACCATCGCCGACTCGTCAATTTCCTTGGGCACAGTGTCGAAGAAACCCTTCATCAACCAGATATTGATGCCCATCGCACCCCCAAGATAGACAAACCCCAAACCGGTGAGTGTGTTCAAGCTCAAAAAGGGAATAAAGCTTCCCAACTGTTGAATCAGAGCAAAAACGGCAACCATAGCCAAAATTGCCGGAAAAACCTGGATAAGCAAAATGGTCTTCAGTAATGTCGAATGGCCATAAAAGCGGAAACGCGAAAAACCATACGCTGTCGTTGTTGTGATCAACACAGAGAGGATAGTCACAGAAGTCGCCACCTTCAGTGAATTCCATAACCAGGTTGCATAGGGTAGGGAGGGATTGTTAAATAATTCTTCATAATTAGCCAAGCTGGCATTTTCAGGTATTAATTGCTGCGAAGCCAGACTGCCGGCAGGATCGAGTGAGGCCGAAATGGCCCATACTGCCGGAAACAGCGCGAAAAAAATCATTAGCAACGCGATCAACATACGAATGATCATGCTGATCTGGCGGCTACGTTTTGCACTTGAGGTCGGTTTATTTATATTTATTGCGCTCATGATTCTGCTTCTCCCCACATATTAGTGTATCGGAATTGGAATAAAGTGATGACAACGACAACCGCGAAGATGATGATTGTAATCGCCGAAGCGAAACCAAAATCAGCACCGCGTGCACCGCCAAATGCTAATTTATAGACGTAACTGATCAAGATATCGGTGTGCCCGACAGGTGTCGCGGCACCTGCAATGGGGGGGCCACCATTGTTATACAAGAAAATGACGTTGAAATTATTGAAATTGAAGACATAGGATGCCACCAACAAGGGGCCAACTGCGACCAACAGTAAGGGTAAGGTTAACTGCCAGAATTTATGCCAGGCGTTGGCA
>CAYGMR010000844.1:0-1138 GCA_964350725.1 uncultured Ardenticatenaceae bacterium
CCCGTTCTTCATGTTTTGAGATATCTTTTGGCAACCGACCTAACATCGAAGCAAGAAATTGCCTGAGAATAGATGCTGATCCGCTTTGTATATGGGATGGTAGCGAGCGCCTTGCACATCACGCAACAGTTTTTCCAAAGCGTGGCTGCGATAAAATGCCTGACCGCCGACGATGTCCATCGCTTGATTGACGACCTCGATAACCGAATCAGCAATGATGCTCTTGCGCGTCAAAATCAGGTGGCCACATGCATCCGTAGGCGTGAAGTCGAAGTTGTTGTTGATACGCAGCATGTCGTTTAATGCCATCTCGGCAATCGATAGTTCGTTATTGAGGGCGCCAACGGCCGTTACCTGGTGTGGTTTGGGGGCGGCAAACCGTTTGACATGATCGATCGCAATTTGCGCCGCCTTTTGTGCGATACCCACGTAGACGGACATGATCAGCGGCATGGCAACGGTGAGGACGACATTCCAGACAGCATGATACGCGCCGCGCGGTCGACTGAGGGCAACGGCCGTATCAGGGACAAACACCTCTTCGAACTTGATCGCGTGCGAACCTGTCCCGCGCATGCCCAAGGCCTCCCAATTTTCGATCAACGAGACCCCCTCACTGGCTAAAGGCACAGGAAAATGCAGCACGTGCCAGTCGCCATTTTCATCTTCGTACGGTGCGCTGGTGACGGCAATGCCGCCATCAGCCGATTGGCTGGCAAACTGCTTGACAGCCCTAAACAGATAGCCACCCTCCGTTCGCGTCATTGTGCCATTGGATTCCAGCCAGTCGCGTGCGCCTGTGCTAATCAGGATCGGTTGCTGGTCGGCGACGTTTTGCAGAAAGCGACGCACATCCTGTCCTTTTTTGTGCTTGAATACATTTGCGGCGACGAGATGCTGGTGCATCGAGAGTGCCAATGCTGTTGAACTGCTGTAATGAGCCATAACGCGCAAGATGTCGCTCATGGCGTCAAACGTCACATCGCCACCGCCAAACTCAGCCGGCACCAACGCGGCAAAGAATCGGTGTTCTCTCAGCATGGCATAGTTGGCAGTGACAAAAGCATCTGTCTCGTCGGATTGCTGTTCGCACGCGCTCAACTGCTCGCCCATTTGTGCGATTAATTCGAGCCATGGT
>CAYGMR010000844.1:1169-1524 GCA_964350725.1 uncultured Ardenticatenaceae bacterium
AAACTGCAAGTTGGATTTTAGAGCAAAGCTTAAATCTCATAAAACCATAGTTATTATTAAGGAATGAAGTCTAGCAGCTTGTCGGAGAACCCCATTTTGTAGCCGAGGTATCCTTACCTCGCCACTGGGAAACGCGGTAAGAAACCGCGGCTACTACGTGACGAAATTGGCCACCATGGCCTGAAAACGACTTGCGAATTCGACTTCTTGATCACGGTCGGCATAGCCAGGCGAATCTGCCGCATGTGCTGTCTCTGTGTACCATGTGGCACAAACTTCTGTCCATGTCTCGATATGAGTGGGCCGAAAGCCGAGCTCACAAACAGCTTTCGAGACATCAAATGTAAGTGTGCCC
>CAYGMR010000845.1:0-1522 GCA_964350725.1 uncultured Ardenticatenaceae bacterium
TTCCTGATGGGCTTTTGGCTCGTTACCTTCGATTAACCGATCTCATGTTGGAATTTGGCTCTAACCTGGGTATGCCACATACACGAGCGGTTGGTAACGGTGCGAGTAAAGGGAAAAGAAGGCATTGCACGTGTCTTTTACTGCACAATAGTTGGCAAACGCATAATTATGCTTCACGTATTTGTTAAAAAAACACAGAGAACACCCAAAAAAGAGCTAACTCTGGCAATGCGTCGCATGAAAGAGGTATTAGATAATGAATCATAAGGAATTAAAGGAAAAAGCATTAAAAAAGCAATCGGTTCAAGATGCTTATAATGCATTAGAACCTGAGTTCAGCTTATTGCGATCAATGTTAAAAGCACGCCTTGATGCGGGGTTAACTCAAGCAGAGGTTGCCCAACGCATGGGGACAAAAGCCCCAGCAATTACCCGGCTTGAGTCTTCATTGACAAGTGGTCGTCACTCACCATCAATAGCTACGCTTAAGAAATATGCGGAAGCTGTGGGCTGTCAATTGGAAATACGATTTGTTTCTTAATTTTGCAACAGAAACTTCTGATCATCATGCCATTTGCCGAAACCTTCTGGGCAGACGGGTACGGTTTCAGCACTGACCGCTTCGACATCATGTGGCAGCTCAGAAGCGTGGGGAAAGGGCAAGGTTTGATTTTTGATAATTCGGGAGGAGCGTGAGGTGTATGCATGTGTATGCATAAAGAAGTTGAGCTGGTTTCATCTGTAGATTTATGTTTGCATAACGGCCGTCTAAACCCCAATGCTGTTGGTTGGTCACGCCAGCCTTTGCAGCGCTGCAACTTAAACGGCCGTTGGCCGCGCAAAAAACAGTGGAATTATTGGGCTATTACCACAGAGACTCACTTGTTTTCTGTGACCGTGACCGATCTTGATTATGCGGGCTTGGTGTTTGTCTATTACGCCGATTTTGCTTCCCGTCAATTGAGCGAAGTGACCAAGATCATTCCCTTGGGGCGCGGTTGTGATCTACCCGACAGCGTGGCGGCTGATGTGGCCTATACAACTGCTGACATGCAGGTGAGGATGCAACAAACCAGCAGTGGTGTCGCCTTGTCTGTAGAGATGGCTGATTTTGAAGCCCTGCCGTTGAGCGCCCAATTCAGCGTCACGATGCCGCCCCAGCATGAATCGCTCAATGTGGTCGTGCCCTGGGATGAGCGTACCTTTCAGTTCACCAGCAAACAGAATACGTTGCCTGCTGCAGGGGTGGTCACCATTGGTGGGCAGGAGACGCGCTTTGAAGGACCACAGAGTTTTGCTTGCCTGGATTTTGGGCGGGGGATTTGGCCGCGTCATTCTCGTTGGAATTGGGGCAGTGCATCAGGGGCCTTAAACGGCCGTATTATAGGCCTGAATTTGGGGGGACAATGGACAGATGGTACGGGGAGTACGGAGAATGGCGTCTGTGTAAACGGCCGTTTGAGCAAACTGTCTGAAGATTTAAGTTGGCAATACGACAAAAGTGACTTCATGCAACCTTGGC
>CAYGMR010000846.1:0-1520 GCA_964350725.1 uncultured Ardenticatenaceae bacterium
GGTTGTATAATTACCAAGAATCAATCCTCTGTGATCTCTGTGTCCTCTGTGGTGAATTTTTAACATCAATAGAATAAACTGGCTGTATAGTTAAAAAACATTATCAACTGAAACGGCTATCTAATGACCACCTACCGGCGCCTGCGATAACAAAAGCGACCACTGCCGCTAATAAAATCAACACCAATTCAATCCCGTTATTACTCACAAAAAATCCGTTTGCGAGATGGACAGTTAACATGGCTGTCAGCATATCGACTGCCAGCAGCGCCCCCGCGATGCGCGTGCCTAATCCAATGATGAGTGCCAACCCGCCTAGCAGCTCTACCAGCGTGACGATAGTTGCCATCAGACCCGCAGCTGGGATGCCTAAACTGCCGAAAAAGCCTGTCACACCCCCAATGCCCATCGTAAACATTTTTTGCCAACCATGCATGAAAAATGCAAAACCAACCACAATGCGGATTATTGCTAACGCGAGGTCATACTGTGCGGGTGAAGGTTTCAACAACGATTTAATATTCATTTTTCCATTTCTCCTTGTTTGATTAAAAGTAGATTTGTCAACTTTCCTCTCAAGCAGACGTGATTTCGACACACACAAGTTGACAAATCTTTCGTGATGAATGGTGTTGATCTTATAAAGAAATGGATTGATACAAAAGGGATTAATGCAGGGTGCTTCGGTATTTTTTACGGTATGTGGAACGAAACGCAAGCGGCGCTTGGCCAGTTTCTCGCCTGAAAAAGCGTGCGAAGTAGGAACTATCTTTGAATCCAAGATGGTGGCAAAGCTCCAGAACTGTTAATTGGGTATGGGCTAATAAACGTTTGGCTTCGATAATAATCCGCTGCCGAATCGTGTGTGCTGCGGGGAGGCCGGTAACAGATTTTACTTGTTCACTTAAGTACGCAGGGGTAATGCCAAGTACGTCTGCATATTCTTTGACGTTATGCAAATGGGTAAAATGTTGGTCTACTAACTGCTGAAATTTCGATGATAAGTCTGTGGCCTTTGTTGGTTGCAGGATGGTCTGGTTGGATTGAAGATAGAAGCGCCGCAGATAAATGAGCAGAATTTGGGTGAGGTGCTGCATGGTTGTTAAATGACCAAATTGATCGGAGTTGTATTCAAGCATTAACTGACTGACGATATGCCCTAACATATCTGCTTGATGCTCAAGCAAATAGAAAGCTGGACTGCGATTGATCAGATAAAAAAGCTCGGTGGATTGGAAATGGTTATTCAGGTAAAGAAATTCTTCCAGGAAAAATATTGAATAACCTGATGGGGCTGCAGCCACTTCAAAAAAATGGGTTTGTCCAGGCCGCATAAGGTATAAAGATTGGGGGCGGATTGGATAACTCGTGAAATCAATATGATGATAACCCTCGCCTGCAGTAATCCAAAATAATGCATAAAATGTGTGACGATCCGGCTCTGGTACTGTCCATTTTTCGGCTAAATCCAACTCTTTTATCATGAAGGGCGGGTCGGATTCGTGCCTGTATGGAAAATC
>CAYGMR010000847.1:0-1518 GCA_964350725.1 uncultured Ardenticatenaceae bacterium
GTCCCCTGCGTATTATCTTCGTTGGCAATCTGATCCCGCGCAAAGGATTGGATACATTGTTGGCGGCATTGGCTCACTTGCCAAAAGATAGTTGGCTATTGGATGTTGTCGGCGATACGGCCGTAGCGCCCGACTACACAATCGCCTGCAAAAAACAAGCCCAGCAATTAGGAATCGAAGCGAACATCAAGTGGCACGGCCGTTTAACAGACGCTGAATTGGCCTATCAAGCTATGAGGGTTTCGGTATCGTCTATTTAGAAGGGATGGCATTCGGCTTACCTGCAATTGCCTCACGTGCGGGCGGTGCGCATGAAATCATCAGCGATGGTGAAAATGGTTTTTTGGTGGAGAACGCAGAATTAGAAATTGCCGAACAGCTAACGCACCTACACAACAACCGCCAGCTTCTTATACAAATGAGCGTTGCCGCACGTCAACGTTTTCTACACCACCCCACATGGCAAACAAGCATGGCGCAAATCCGCGAATTTTTACAAAGGCTGGGCAAGTTATAAAATCAGGGATTTAGGATACACCATGACCGATTACTCATTCATTCGCTATTTATCTGCAAAAAAAAGCGTCGATGACCGTGCACTCAATCAACAAGTGTGGCAAGCATTGGCAGAAAATCTGTCGCCTAAGCCACGCATTCTAGAAATCGGGGCTGGTATCGGCACAATGGTCGAACGTTTAATGGAGCGGGATATACTCACGGCTGGTTGGTATACGGCCGTTGACAACCAACCAGAAAATATCAAAACAGCCCGCCAACGCCTACAAACTGTGCCTGAAGGATTAATTTTGCAGTGGGAAACGGCCGATTTTTATGATTTTGCCGCCCGTGTTCATGATCAACAATTTTGGGATGTGATCATCGCGCATGCATTTCTCGATCTCGTTGATGTGGAACGTGCCTTGCCCATCTTATTCGGGTTACTACGTCCCGGCGGCTTGTTTTACTTTTCACTCAATTTCGACGGTGCCACCATTCTACAACCAACGATTGACCCCGCCTTCGATACCCTGGTGGAATCGCTTTACCATCAAACGATGGATACACGCCACATTCAAGGAGAAGTTTCGGGAGATAGCCAAACAGGGCGGCATCTCTTCCATAAGTTAAAGGCAGCTGGAGCAGAGATAGTCGCAGCGGGGTGTTCTGATTGGGTTGTTTTTGCGGATAGCAACGGCCGTTATCCCCACGACGAAACCTACTTCCTGCACTTCATCATCGATACTATGTACCATGCATTACATGCTCATCCAGCCCTCGACAGCAGTCTTTTCAACGACTGGATTGCACAGCGTCATGCCCAAATCGAGGCAGGCAGTTTGGTTTATATCGCCCATCAACTCGATTTTGTGGGTCGGGTAAACTAAAATATCCGCGTTTCTTTCTATCTGAGTCTTTACGGTTTGACAGTTGATGAACCTTCATAAACTAAATCGGTAATCAATAGATTTCGCAGATTGCACAGATTTTGGCGAATTATAGGACAAAAATCTGCGTCAT
>CAYGMR010000848.1:0-1518 GCA_964350725.1 uncultured Ardenticatenaceae bacterium
AACTTCTTATATTCTTGACCACCTCTGGTTAATCCAGAAGTTGAACTTCTAATAATTTTAGTGACAGTGTGCTCAACTTGACACGCCGTTAAATTTACTGTATTATTTAGCTAGTTAGCTAAATAGCTAAATAGCTAAATAGGAGATTGTAAAATTCGTGAACGATACGCTTAGCCTGACCTTTGCCGCCTTAGCAGATCCCACCCGCCGCGCCATGCTGGATCGGCTGACACGTGGGCCAGCCACCGTCAAGGAGCTTGCCGAGCCATTCGAGATCAGCATGCCATCGATCTCCAAACATCTGAAGGTGTTGGAACATGCCGGATTGCTCGGGCGTGGACGCGAGGCCCAGTGGCGGCCGGCGCAGTTGCAAGCTGCACCGCTGAAGGATGCTGCGCAATGGTTGGAACCCTATCGCCAACACTGGGAAGAAAATCTGGATCGCCTCGATGACTATTTACGCAAGCTTCAAGAAGAACAGAAAAGGTAGGGTCATGGCACGCCATGACCCTACTACTCAAAAGGAAAATAAATAATGGCAACTACAACAAAAGATAGAGAAATCGTCGTCACTCGCGTGTTCGATGCCCCGCGTGAACTTGTCTACGCAGCATTTACGGAACGAGAGCATATTGAACAATGGTGGGCGCCAAAGGGAGCTACAACCCATGAGATGGATGTGCAACCCGGTGGCAGCTGGCGCTACAGTCAGCCCGGCGCCGATGGTGCCCAATATCCTTTTAAGATCAAGTTCATCGAACTCGATAAGCCCACGCGGCTTGTTTATGATTATGGTACCGACGCGGCAAATGCACCCGATCCTGTGCGCACGACTGTTACGTTTGAAGATGAGGATGGCAAAACCAAAGTGACCTTGCAATTGCTGTTCGCAACGGCCGTTGAGCGCAAACAAGCAGTGAAATATGGCGCTATTGTGGGTGCCATGCAGGCTCTGGAAACCCTCGCCGATTATTTGGACAAGGGTTGAGTGAGAGAACAATGGCTGACAACAAAAACCAAGAATTTATCGAGATTCGCGGCGCACGTGAAAACAATCTAAAAAACGTCACGCTGCGTATTCCTAAACGCCAGATCACCGTATTCACTGGCGTATCCGGCTCCGGTAAATCATCCATCCTGTTTGACATCATCGCCACTGAGGCCCAGCGCCAACTGTATGAAAACTTCAGCATGATGGTGCGCACTTTCCTGCCACGTTACTCCAAACCAGACGCCGATTCGATTCGCAACCTGGGTATGTCCATTGTCGTGGATCAGAAACGATTGGGCGGCGGTTCGCATTCGACGATGGGCACGATTACGGACACCTATACCTTGCTGCGCCAGTTGTTTGCGCTGCTTGGTGACCCCTTCGTCGGCTATGCCAATGTCTTTTCCTTCAACGAACCCATTGGCATGTGCCCAGAATGCAACGGCATGGGCCGTAAGCTGCAACCTATCGTGGAAAAGTTCTACGATCCAGCCAAGTCGCTCAACGCAGGGGCGCTGCAAGGGCCG
>CAYGMR010000849.1:0-1517 GCA_964350725.1 uncultured Ardenticatenaceae bacterium
GGTGCAGGATGTGTGACACCGTACCATTTTTCATACACTGTTATATCTTTAATACGAAAATCCGCACTGAGATCAATGACTTTGTTACCAGCGTTGAGAGCAGCAACGGCCGTTGCTGCCGCCGCTGCATGCGGCAAACACAAGAACAGTACATCTGTTTCCGTCAAAGGTGCATCCTCTGGTGCAATCAGCGGCATATCCGCCCCAGCCGCATACAACTCACGCAAAGATTGTCCCGCATAACTTTGCGAAGTCGCAAAAACAATCTCCACACTCGGATGTCCTCCCAAAAGCGAGACCAACTCAAAACCCGTATACCCTGTAGCGCCAAACACACCGACTTTAATCATAAAAAACCTGTCCTAAACAACATATCGCTTGCCCGTGTCATTCCGAAAGCGGCAGCTTGAGGAATCTCGACGACATTAGCTCACAAAATAGTCCGTTGGGATTCCTCACTTCGTTCGGAATGACACAACTGTTTAATTTGCTATGCGCATCGTATATATGTTCAATACATCTCTACACAACAAAAAAACCGCCAGACCTTTTTGGCCTGGCGGTTTGTGCGTCCTAAATAGTGCTCTTTACTGAATAGACAACCTCAAACTCCAGACCAAAGGGTCCGGCGACGACGGATACGGCGAGGTGAAGATTGTCCATTTATTTGCATAACGGGCAAGATTGTAACAGATGATCTTGATCTGTCAAATAGCCTAAAAATAGGCTATAATTAGGCGATGGAACCATTTGAGCCTTACTACACCATATCACCCCCATTATTGTCTGCAATCAAAAACATTACCATTTTGGTGTATACACTCAATCAAACGGTCACATCCGCAATTGTTCTAAAACAGATGCAATCTGAAGCGCGTGTGTTATCTACCTTTGCGTCAACCAGCATCGAAGGCAATCCTTTACCCTTAACCGAAGTCAAGCGGCTACTTAAACAGCAGCCAACCAATATCCGGCAAAGCGAGCGGGAAGTGTTAAACTACAACCGAACCTTGCACGATCTTAATCGGCAGTTGGATGCCCCCATAACAGCCGAACTGATCCAAACAATTCAGGCTGGTGTCATGGCCAAACTGCTACCAGCCCATCAATTGGGACAATGGCGACAAGAGGCTGTGGTGGTTCACGAACCATATAGCGGCGAAATTATCTATTTACCACCAAATTATGTGGATGTACCGGATCTGATGGCTGCGTTATTCAGCTTTGTACAAACCAATCGCACCGTGTTAGACCCCTTGTTATTGGCCGGTATTTTCCATAAGCAGATGGTCGTTATTCACCCGTTTGTTGATGGCAACGGCCGTACAACCACACTCGCCACCAAACTGCTTTTAGCCGGATTAGGACTCATCAACACCTTCAATCTCTTTAGCTTTGAAAACTATTACAACCAAAATGTAAGTCGTTATTTTCAGCACGTTGGCTTATTCGGCGATTATTATGAGTTGGCACCACAGTTGGACTTTACCCCCTGGCTGCTTTACTTTGCCGAAGGC
>CAYGMR010000850.1:0-583 GCA_964350725.1 uncultured Ardenticatenaceae bacterium
GATATCGCGACGTTGGGTTTGAAGACAGGCAACGCCGCCAGTATGCGCGGCGGCAGCGAGACATTACGCAGTAATTTGGCGTTGGTGAATGTGATTCAAGCGGCAATGGAGAAGGTGGGTTTGCCAGAAACGGCCGTTCAATATATCGACAACCCCGATCGGGCCCTCGTCACCCACATGTTGAAGTTAGATAAATATATCGACATGATCATTCCTCGCGGTGGCAGTGGATTGCACCGATTGTGTCGCGAGGAAGCGACCATCCCGGTGATTACCGGTGGCATTGGGATTTGTCATGTGTATGTGGATGCCAGTGCGGATTTGGAGCAGGCGGTCGATATTATTGAAAATGCAAAAGTGCAACGGCCGTCGGTGTGCAATGCGCTCGATACCGTCTTGGTTCATCCGACTATCGCGGCCGATTTATTGCCAAAAATGGCGAAACGACTGGCAAAAAGCGATGTTGAACTGCATGCCAAAGGGACTGCCCTGGCGATCTTGCAGCGCAATGGCCACAAAGCAACTGTTGTACCCGCTGGTCCCGATGATTTCGATCAGGAATGGTTGGGTTTGAAGCTGGGCG
>CAYGMR010000850.1:593-1516 GCA_964350725.1 uncultured Ardenticatenaceae bacterium
CGTGGCCATGGCCTGGGGCTGGCGGTTTCTGGGCATCCCGGTTCTCTCGTCGACGCGGCATCTGCTGCTGACGGCGCTGGCGGGGCTTTTCGCGCTTGTGGTCAGCATCTGGTGCCTGTGGCACGCCGCCGATTGGCAAAACGCGACCCGCTTTGTGAACGAAGTCAACTCATCGGCCGTTTTTGTAAACGCCAGCACACGCTTTAATGATGGCGGTCAATTTGGTCTGGGTGCTGAGGTAGCCGTAAGCACACAAAAATTGCATGCGCGTGGGCCGATGGGTTTGGAAGAACTTACCACCTATAAATGGGTTTGCTTCGGAGATGGGCATATACGGCCGTAATGTCTGAAACTGTCCAAATCGCCGGCTCTGTGGAGCGGATCACTTTTTACAACCCAGAAAATGGTTATTCTGTGGTGCGCATCAAGCCGGATACGCGCGGTATGTTGCCTTTCAAATATGCCAGCGGTCGTGACGCTTTAATCACCGTCGTGGGCAATTTGCCAGAGTTGACGCCTGGCGAATGGGTCAAACTAACGGGACGCTGGATCAGCCATCCCAAACATGGCCGTCAGTTCCAACCAGAACTATGTGAAAAATCACGTCCTGCTTCTATTGAGGGTGTCAAGCGCTATCTAGGGTCGGGAATGATTCGTGGCGTGGGCAAGGTGATGGCCGAACGCATCGTGGATCGTTTTGGTGTCGACACTTTGGAAATCATTGACAATGACCCCAAACGTCTGGGCGAAGTGTTGGGAATTGGCAAAAAGCGTGTCAACAATATCATCAAATCCTGGGAAGAGCAGCGTGCCATCAAAGATGTGATGCTGTTTTTGCAAGATCATGGCGTGTCGACGGGGCTAGCAGTCAAAATTTACAAACAGTACGGCGACGATTCGCTGGCGATTGTGCAGAGTGAGCC
>CAYGMR010000851.1:0-1513 GCA_964350725.1 uncultured Ardenticatenaceae bacterium
GGAAATCGGGTTGGGTGGATTGGGAACGGCTGATATCAATCCAGCTAAATATATTGGCTCTTTGGGATCTCATGGGGTTGACAGCAAATATGGGGTCAAGCAATGAATTGCTTGTACCCGCACAAGTCCAGCCACAGACGGCGAAACAGACTATCAACCCGTTTGAGACCATAAGAACGTCTCGTAATCGTTTTCAATTTATTATTGACCCCTTCGACAAAGCCACTGCTGGCGCGTTTGTCAAAATAGTTGGCTATTTCATCCAGGTGATTACGCAGGGTCTTGAGAAATTTGTTAAAACAGGTGAGCGCACTGCGTTCCACCTTGGCGACCCACTTTTCCAAACGACTTCGCCCTACAGCCAAACTCATCTCTAGGTTGAAGATGGCTGTCAGTTCTTCACGGAGCGTGTAAGCCGCGTGCAAGCTGGGCGTATATTGGAAAAGGGTGCGCAACCGTACCTTATCATCATCATTCAGATTAGCATGGTTATGGCGCAGCACCCAATGCATACCATGGACAACATCTTTGTAGGTGGCTGCGGGTAATTCTTGGCGCAAGCGACGCAGTTCCTTCTTGCGCAACGTATCAAAATCATTGCGATAGTTTTTAGCTACATGAAAACGGTCGATGACTACCTTGGCTCTAACTTCAGGATGAGCTACCATGAAATCAGCGATAGCAGTTAGATAACCATCCCACATATCCGTGCAGAAGGTGTGGATAGTCGAGTGCAACCGTTTAGGAAGCGTCATCAAAAACTCACCGACCGTTTTTTTTTCGGTTCTTCAGCACCGTCAAGAGCAGGACGGTGCCATCATCTTGACGGGCAGTGACCACGGCGCGATAGTGCTTGCGCCCTTTCTTGTGGGCGACTTCGTCAATACCAACGGTGCCCAAGTTCTGGATTTCGTCCCAATTGACGGCACTATTGACTTGCCGCTCCAGCGCCCCCAGGACTGCATCGTAGCCGAGATTTTCTTTGAGACTTACATCTGCCACAGTGCTGCCGATGAGCAGTTTCATCAAGTACTGGTCATATGCTTTGGTGTGTGGGCTACGCTGGTCATACCATTTCAACGTCTGGGTCGTGGTCGGATTGTGTTGACAGGTTGGACATTGTGCCCGATGTGGTCTAATGACAATGTAAGTTTCTTGTCCCAATATGGGCAAATGACGTAAGCGCACTGCCTGACCCAGACCATAGTTACAGGCGATTTCTTGTTTGCACACGCCGCATTTCGTTGTTTTGCGGCGACTTTCAACCGTAATAATGAATTTACCATCTCGTGTTTGCTTGGTAGCAAGCACATCAACTTGAGGAATATCCAAGGGAAAACTGATTTTGGCAGGGGTAAATATGGGCATTGTTTTTACTCCGTTTGTGAAAATAACATCCATTCTACCTCATCACCATATCTGGGTGTACCCCCTGTATTCCCAAAGAACCAGTATTTATAATTTTCGTGACAATTGAAACGAAAACAACTACTTAAGCTGTTTGGGCTAATTG
>CAYGMR010000852.1:0-1124 GCA_964350725.1 uncultured Ardenticatenaceae bacterium
ATGAGATTAAGCAGCGTGGGACACTTTTCCCCGACATGGAATTCGAGGTACATGCGGGACGTGCGCCGCTCATGTTTCATCCCGATAGGGCCGATTTGGAGCCGCAAGAGATGGTGGGGGGTGGTGCTGCTGGTATGGCCGTGCATAAAGCAGAAGGCATCTGGCCGGCGGGAATGGATTGCTCCACTTCCGTTCCCGGCTTGTATGCCGCAGGGGATTCTTTAGGCACGATGGCATCTGGGGCGGCCTATGCGGCGATGGGTTTATCATCGGCCAATTGCAGTGTTACGGGTGCGAGGGCGGGTCATGCTGCCGCCAAATATGCTGCACAACTGCAACTTGCAACGCTTGATCAAGCGCTGCTGGATGACGTAAAACAGCGGATTCTGGCTCCCACTGAACGGGCGGGTGGGTTTAGTCCGCGCTGGGTGATCCAGAATCTGCAAAATATCATGATGCCGTACTACATCATGTTTATAAAGAAGGGAGACCGTCTGGAAGCCGCTTTGACCATGGTTGAGTTTGTACGCGATCATCTTGTGCCCAAGATGTATGCGACAGACAATCATGCGTTGCGCCAGGCGCATGAGGCCCGCAACATGGTTTTGATCTCTGAAATGCGTTTGCGCTCATCCCTGTTCCGCACAGAAAGCCGTGGCTGTCATTACCGTGAAGATTACCCGTATCGGGATGATACGAACTGGCTGGCTTGGACTCTGATAAAAGAAGAAGATGGCAACATGAAGCTGTTTAAAGAACCGATCCCTCAGAAATACTGGCCTGATTTCGCCATCCCCTATGAACAACGATACGAATGGCGGTTCCCGGGTGAAGAAGTGCACCTGCTGCGTTTGCACGAACAGGACGCAATGCTGCGGCAGCATCAACTGGAAGGAACGGCCACATGAAAAAGTATCCATTGAATGTCAATATTGATTACGATCTATGCACCAACTGTGGTATCTGTGTACGCTCCTGCCCGATTGATGTGATTCGCATTGAACCAGAATCAAAGGTGGTCGCGCCGGTATATGATCAAGATTGTATGCTGTGTAAATTATGCGAACATGATTGTCCCGAAAAGTGCATCGTCATAGCACCAGACAAGCAAGTAGGCCACATTT
>CAYGMR010000852.1:1134-1510 GCA_964350725.1 uncultured Ardenticatenaceae bacterium
CTGCGCAGGAATCATACTAAAAGTTAATGAATTCGTAGTCGCGAGTGCTTATTTGGGTCAGGTGACTTATTCACTCTGGGCGAGCGGAATTTGCGCTACTGTGAATGGCAAGTTGGGGGTACCCCGATTGTTGAACTGTGAATTGGCAACCAGGAAAGAGTCGCCTGTGTAGGCAATGGTCGTGGGGTAGCCAAACAAATCCGATGTGATGGCTGTCCCGCCTGCAGCAGTACTCAAATCGGCCGCAAGTTCCAGGGGTAAAATCTCGCCAAAGCTATTGCGTGTCACATAAATTGTATTGTCAATCAGCGCCAGCCCATCCCCAGCCGTCAGTGCCGTTGCGCCGGTGTCGATTTGTGTCACCTCTTGGGTGGCA
>CAYGMR010000853.1:0-1506 GCA_964350725.1 uncultured Ardenticatenaceae bacterium
TTTGTAGGAAGTGCATTAACGTAAACAGCAACTTTGGCTGTATGGATAACATAAGCAGTACTCCAGTCCTATTTCCATTCTTAAAATCTGACCTAACCTGACAAATGTCATCAGAAACTCATAAAAACCCTCACTAACCAATTTTTCCCAACCCACTATAGTGTAGATATGTCGCAAAAACTTAATAAACAACACCGAGTTACCAAAAATGCAAACCAAAAAGCATTATCTGTAGTGGTACAGTAAAACTGGACAGTATGCTTAGTTCACAAGTAAGCTAGGAAAAAGGAACTGTATCATGGCAAAAAGACGAAAATTTACGGCAGAATTCAAAGCCGAATTGGTTATTGCAGTCTTGACCAATGTCAAATCACAAGCAGAAGTGTGCCGCGAGTACCAACTCAAACCCCAACTGTTCAACCGTTGGAAAACACAGATGCTGGAGAATGCCCATCTGGTTTTTCAGAATGGTGAGCAGCAATCAGCCGAAGCGGCGCGTATCAGCGAATTAGAGCAGGTGCTGGGACGCAAGACATTGGAATTGGAAATGGCAAAAAAAGCCTCCAGCATCTGGCACTCACAAACGGACAGAAACGGACGGTAGTGAGTGCAATGAGCCAAGAATATCCAGTGCGGCAACTATGTCAACTGCTGGAATTGTCAGCAAGCACCTACTATTATAGAGAAGGAACTACCGGTGACGAGCAAGCGCAACAGCTCAAAGCCAAGCTCAAGGAGCTGGCTGGTCAGTGGCCGACGTATGGGGCACGCCGTCTCAGCGAGGAACTCAAGCGAGCCGGTTTTGAGATTGGTCGGGTCAAAACAGCCAGATTGATGCGCGAAATGGGCATCCGAGCGCTTCAAAAGCGACGAAAAAAGCGTACCACCCAAAGTGACCATGCGTTTGCACGCTATCCCAATCTCGTTTTGGAGTTGGAAATCACCTATCCCAATCAAGTTTGGGTGGCAGACATCACCTACATCAGGTTGGGGTGTGGATTCGTCTATCTGGCCATCGTCATGGACGTGTTCACACGGCAGATTCGTGGCTGGCAGTTGAGCCTCACGATTGACCACTGGCTGACCAAAGCCGCACTGGAAAAGGCATTACGACGGGGTCGACCTGAGATTCATCACTCGGACCAAGGAGTCCAGTATGCCACGCCCAACTACACCGCTTTATTGAGCGATGTGCAAATCAGCATGGCAGAAGTGGGGCAGGCTTGGCAGAATGGATATGCTGAACGTGTCATTCGGACGATAAAGGAAGATGAAATCGACCTATCCGATTACGTTGACTTTGACGATGCACTGGCGCAGATCGGCGACTTCATTGACGATGTTTATGCTCACAAGCGGATTCACTCAGCGCTGGGCTATCTTACGCCTGCTGAATTTGAAGCCGCATGGGTACAACAATAATAGCCGCGATTGCGGCATACAAAACAACATTAGAATGAACTAAGGAACACCGATTTGGTGTCCAAAAAAACTAGACCATTACAG
>CAYGMR010000854.1:0-1504 GCA_964350725.1 uncultured Ardenticatenaceae bacterium
TGCATTCAATAATGTTCTGCGGGATGAAATTGCGGCACGGTCAGGAGACACGGCCACGAGCGATCCATCATTGCATGTTTGTCTGTACTTAGCGGCGTATTGGCCCTGTTAAACAACAGCGTTTGTAAATTAGATTTATTCAGGCACAACAATCTGCAGCGCTTCTGGCACAACAGTGGCTGTAAAAGGGGTCTCGCCATATGCTTCACCATCAATCCACACCGATTGTGGCGTTGCTGATTCCACCTTTATTTCCTTGCCACGCAAAAACACAGCATTGGATTTGCCAAAACCTAGATCAAGCTGATAGCTGACAAAAGAAAGCAACGATTTGACACTTTTGCTGATCAATGCCACGTCTAAAAACCCATCGCTTGGATCGACATCAGGCAGTTCTGGAATATCAATGCCGCCCCAACTACCTGCATTGAAGATCATACAAACAAACGCTGTGGTTTCTACTTTTTTGCCATCAACAGTTAGTGTATAAAACACATCTTGCATATTGTGGGCGATACGTATCGATGCGGCAGGATAGGCCAGATTACCGTATTTGTCCTTCTCCTCGCGGCTGGCAGCTTTTTCCGCATCGACACCTGTATAAGTGCGCAACATGAAGAAATGGTCGCCAATCTGACCCAGGTCAACGTGCCGGCTTTTCTGGCTTGTACAGATCAATTCGACAGCTTGGCGCAAATCGCGTGGCACGTTCAAGTCAAAGGCCATCGCATTCCCTGTGCCCCCCGGTAAAATAGCCATGGGGGTCGTGGATCCTTTGACACCATTTGCAATTTCCATTTGGGTGCCATCGCCGCCATAACCAGCCACAAGGTCATAACCCGCCGCCACAGCTTCTTGCGCCAACCGCGTTGCATCACCAAATTTGTGTGACAAACTCACATTCCACTTAACCCCATGTTGATTAAATACATCATTGAGTATATTGAGAATGGGTTCAGGCTGACCCGCTGCCGGATTAATCACAACATGCACATTTTTATAACGACTTGTTATCATCCTTATTTATCCTATGCTTTTGTTGTCAGCTTCTACTGTGGCATGTAAGCGCTTCATGTCGACTTGCACTGAACGCCCTGCTTTTTTGTCTTCAATTGCCTGCGCATAAACAGCAAGCATTTTTTCTGCTTGCGACATCATATCTAAATCTTTGGCTCTAGCAACGGCCGTTTCCCGAAATTGCGCATACAAATCATCATCACCCAACACACGCAGTGCCGCCTGTGCCAGTGTAGAACTCTCGTTAGCTGTGAGCAAACCTTGTACGCCATCTTCAAGCGTATCGCTGGTTCCAGTCGCATCCACAGCAACGACAGGCAGCCCAGTGGCCATCGCTTCGGCCGTGACCAACCCTTGCGTTTCAGTAATCGAAGAATAAATAAACAAGTCACCTGCTTTTAGATAATTAGGAACCGCCTCAAATGGCACCAAGCCAGTAAATATCACCCGTTTGCCAATTCCGATTTCAGCCGCAAATTTTTCCAAC
>CAYGMR010000855.1:0-1504 GCA_964350725.1 uncultured Ardenticatenaceae bacterium
GACATTGCAAGAAGTACGTGAGAAAGGGTATGCCCAACTGCCCCCATCAGAAAGCGAAGAGAGTGAACTTGTCTGGAATACCCCATCGGGCAAGGTGGAATTGTTTTCTGATACGTTGGATCGGGCTGGCTTTGCGGCCACGCCTACTTGGGAAGAGCCGCCACGTCCCCCAGCGGGCAAATTTTATTTGCTCACGGGCAAGGTTGGGCGACATACACAATTTGCTTCGCAAAACAATCAGCTTTTGCACAAATATGAAGATGAGCCGCGCCTGTGGCTGATCAAAATCCTCAACCAGAACCGGCTCCGTGAGCCGCGTTTGTGGATGAATCCAGACATGGCGAAATCGATGGCTTTGGCGGATAACGATCTGGTCAAAGTGACCAGCGATGTCGGCGAGATCAATATCAAATTGCAGGTAACGCCAGCTATCCGGCCGGACTGTGTTTATTTAACCCCAGGGTATGGCAAATTATCGAAGGGTATGACGACAGCTTATGGCGTGGGCGCGAGCTCTTCGGTACTGCATGTGACGTATACAGATCCTATTAGTGGCGGGCAGGCTTTGACCCAGACGTTTGTGACGGTAACGGCCGTTTAGCGAGATCATCCTATGTCAGAAAAAACAAGTAACCCCAGAGAAAATGGCTTCCTAATCGACGCCTCTCGTTGTATCGACTGCCGGGCTTGTCTGGTGGCGTGCAGTGTTGAAAATGAAGTGCCTAATGATGTGACCCGCATCTGGATCAAGGAAACAGGCGTTGTGGGACAATTTCCTAATTTGTCCCGTTATTCGGCTCCTTATCATTGTATGCACTGTGACGATCCCTCTTGCGTATCCGCCTGCACGGTAGGGGCATTGCAAAAAAGCGACGAGGGTATTGTGACCTATGACGCAGAGCGCTGTATTGGCTGTCGCTACTGCATGTATGCTTGTCCCTTTGAAGTGCCTAATTTTGAATGGGATGCGCAGATGCCGTTGATTGTGAAATGTGATATGTGTGTGTCTCGCTTGAACGCTGGCGAGGGGGAACCGGCATGTGCCGCCACCTGCCCAACTGATGCCATCATGTATGGCCCCAAGGAAAGCATGTTGCTGCAAGCACATCAACGTATTGAATTGAACCCGGATAAATATGTGGACCACGTCTATGGCGAAAAAGAAAATGGGGGAACGGCTACTTTTTATGTTTCTCCGGTTCCGTTTGAAGATATGGGATTCCCCGACAGCGGCGAAACGTCACCCGCTTACTCAAACCGTTTGGTGACGCATGGCACACCGGCGGTAGCTGGGGCGGTGGCTGTTGGTTTGAGCGGCGTTTATCTGACGATTAAGCATCATGAAGAGGCGATGGCTGAGTTGCGGGAAGGTGGTGAGGGAGAAATGGCCACTTCGGCCACGCTCAATACGGCCGTTGCCAATCCCCCAGATGAACCAACCGCAGATGAGGCGGAAGAGGAACAATCATGATCAAAAGAATAAGTGACGAAATCAAATCTTTAT
>CAYGMR010000856.1:0-1501 GCA_964350725.1 uncultured Ardenticatenaceae bacterium
TTTGACCCCCTATACCCATTATCTGACGGCGTAAAAAGTTTACCACCACGCGGTCAGGAAAATGTGAGGATGTAGAGATTTGACCCCCTCTACCCTTATCCATCACAGGCTACTTTAGTAGGGGCATAGATGCTTACTAATATACATTAGTTTAAGTATGGTTTGAGAGACGTTCTAAGCTTTGGGTATGATGGATGGTATCCGCAACATACCAAAACACTCAAAAAGTAGGTCAAAATACCATGACAATATGTGTACAATGTTGCACGAAAGTATGGTTTAATTTTGGTGTTTTTCGCTGTGCTGTAATAGCTAAAAATTCTTAGAACGGCTCAGAGACGCGCTGAACGTAAGGCGGGCGAGTATTTGAAATTGCTAGAGCGCAATCAAGGAGCAGGCAATCAGCACACTGCTATGTCCACCGGTGGACATAGCAGATCGCCATATACGCCTCTACCCTCAATGACGTGGGTATAGCTCACGTTCCAAGCTGGAACGACGGGAAAAAGCGAATACACCACTTTCATGTTATCGCGTCCGGTTTTGCAACGCTTGATAGTATCGTTTTAGACCATTAGAAACGGCCGTTTCTCTATCCGGTGAGCTTGCGTAGGCTTTGCCGTTGCGGTTAATCAACTCAAATTTAACACGGCTATTAACGCGCCGTGTCAGTGGTGGCGATTCGACCAAGGCGATACCGTCATTAATCATTTGCTGTGCTGTTTCCAGATGAAAGTCAATCATTTTATACCTCTCAAAATCAGCGGTGATATATCACCAATTATACCATAGCTGGCCCGGCTTCGTGTGTGGTCAAGGCTGCCAAAATACGCGCTTCAGCATCCATAACAAGCTGGCCAAAATCCGCCAGGCTCATGACTTGCTGGCCATCTTCACCACATTCAAACCTCAACCATGACGCCGCAACTTGTGACAGCTCGATACCAGGGTAGGCAACGATAGCGCCGGTGCTGATGTTGCGAATTAGCCAACGGTTACTTTTGTATGCTTCGAGGGCGTAGGATGCGCCAGGACCGGCCGTTTCATCACCTGGTATGTTTGTATCCATTGGGGCTGTTTTCGCCTCCGCTTGGCTGTTTTTGCCTGTATAACTGCTGCTGTGTGCTGTCATAGCTGTGCATCCGGCCACGTGGTAAGTATGTGTTCTTTCCAGTCCGTATCTGGCATAATCAAAATATATGTATTATCACAATCATTCTGACTAGCAGGTACTAAACACATGTCGTCATATACCATTGGTTCCAATGTTTCGACGACATGTTGTGTACTCCCAATGGTAAAAACTTCCCTCGTTTTGCACACAAAATACACCGGTTCAAACCACCAACTATCATCATCGCGACTGTGAAAAGCTACACCCATACCATGCGGCGCTGGTTGCACGTCGCTAAAAGTTTTCACCTTTGCGCCCTCTTCTAACTGTAATTCATTGACCAAATCTGCTACAATATTCATAAGTTTTTATCCTTTTTGCCGTTGC
>CAYGMR010000857.1:0-1500 GCA_964350725.1 uncultured Ardenticatenaceae bacterium
CCCCCAGACCCCCAGAGATCAGAGGCATCAGAGGGCAGAGATAAACGGGGACACTACCAACCGCACACCCCCGATGAAGTTCCAGCTGTCCGGATCGAACCCGCCGCGCGCGGCGGCCGGGAGCCACTTTTTATCCCAATACCATGCTCCGCCTTTCAAAACGCGATAAACGGATTCATCACCGACCAAATTTTCACGGCCGTCATTTTGCCAAATAGGTGGGTAATTCTTCCCATTTTCATCGCGCCAACGTGTCTGGCACCATTCAAAAACATTACCGCTCATATCCATTGCACCGCAAACGGCCGTGCCAGCAGGGAAAATGCCGACCGGCGTTGTGCGCCCAATGCCCATTTCTTTGGAATTGGCGCGGTCTTTTTGCCATTCGTTGCCCCAGGGATAGATACGGCCGTCCGTATGGCGTGCGGCGCGTTCCCATTCTGCTTCTGTGGGCAGCCGGTAGGGTTTGTTGGTCGTCGCCGCCAACCAGTTGGCATACGCCAGCGCCTCATACCAGCTAATCCCTACCACCGGTTGGTTATCCAAATTAAAACGCGGATCATCCCAAAAACGCGGCTCTTGCCAGCTATTTTGTTGCTTGTAAATCAGCCCTTCCTTTGTCCAGCACTGCTTCCACTTCGCGGAATAGCCGCCATCCTCCACAAAAACGCGGAACTGCGCGTTTGTCACCGGGTATCTGGCAATTGCATACGGCTTTGGCACGGTCACAGCCTTTTTCTGGTCACCCATCAAGAAAGTCAACGGCCCCTCTATCGGGATCAAATCCGGCTCCAGCGTACACACACCAGGGCGCGGATCGCCAATTTTCCCTAGCAAATCACCAGCATTCACACGCTCCACAACCATCTGTTTGCCATCTTCAATAACAGCAATCAACTCGTTTTGCACGGCCAAACGCATTTTCGGTTCCAGATTGGCAGTGGCCACCTTCACACGTTCTGCATCCCCGCTGAGCAGTTCTACCAACAATTTTTGCGGCACTTTTGGCAGTGATGGCTCAACAAACTCAATTACAGGCGGGGCAGATTCTTGCACTTGAATCTTGTGCCCTGAATCAATACCTGTCAACAGCCGCTGCAAGCCTTGTTCATAACCAGCACGAAAAGGAATGCGTTGGTAAACACGCCACAACGCCGGTAAACGACACGGCCGAAATTGCAAAGGTACAAACTGCAATTCCCCTTCACGCTGCATCTCAATCGCTACATTCGTCTCATCACGCACCCAGTGTGATGCCACCGCAAATTCGGTCAGCAGCAGCACAAACACGCCGCTTTCATCCAGTCCGCGGCTGATCGCCTCGACCCATTTTTCGCCCGGCCGAATGCTGTCCGGCGCGATCCACACGCGCCAGCCATGTGCCTCCAAATCGCCTGCCAGCCGCTGCGCCCAACCATAATCCTGATGCGCATGGCTGATGAATATCTGGCGCGGGTCACGGACCGGTACATGGGATGTCTCTATTTCGACATAAGCAAA